>JAAYVJ010000744.1 GCA_012517265.1 Planctomycetota bacterium
CGGGCGATTTCCTCCGCCGAGGCGCGCTCCGCCGGCGCGAACTTGGTCGGCACCTTCTCTTGCGCGATGGATTGCGTCTTCTCTGGCACTGGAACCTCGTCGTTGCGCCGCCGTGGAGCGGGGCCACGCGCCCCATCACCAGCTCCATTGTGGCAGAACCGGCCGCCGGAATCAATCCCGAAATCATCCTTCATTCGGCCAACTCCCGCTGGGCTTGCGGGGGAAGAGCGGGTGTGAAACCCGCCCCGGCGGGGCCGGCCGGTGAACCCGATCTTGCGGCGGGCGTACCATCCCTTTGAGAAGATCATGTTGTGACATGGTGTCGTGATGCGTTTCGCTGCTTTGTGTTGGCTTTGTCGTGGTCTGGCAGTTCTGCCGGCCGTCGGGGCGCCGTCGGGCGGGCCGACCATTCCGGTTCCGCACCCGATCACGATGCTCCTGCGGGCTCCCTCCGTCGTCCGGGAATTGTCGCTCAGCCGCGAGCAGGCGGCGGTCGTCGCCGGGTTCGTGGAGGAAGCGGAATCGCCTCTATGGCGATTGCGTGATTTGCCGGCCCGGGAGCGGGATCAGGCCGCGGCTCCCATCCTGGAATTGCTTCGCACGAGGCTTCGCGGCGTCCTGGCAAGCCGCCAGATCGACCGGCTCGACCAACTCGTGCTGCGTGCCCAGGGCATGCGGATTGTTCTCGAACCGCCGGTGGTTGACGTCCTGAAGCTGACGAACTGGCAACAAGAGCGGATTCGAGCGATTCTGGGCTCTTCGGCGCAGAACGCCAATCCGGCCGAAGTGCAACGCAGTGCTCAAGCGGTTCTGAGCTTCTCCCAGCAGAGAAGTCTCGCGTCCTTGCACGGGCCGCCATTTGACCTCTCCAGCGTTCGGCAGGTCGCCTGCGCCGCGCCCGAACTGGACGGCGTGACGGAGTGGATCCACTCGTCGCCTCTGACGCTGCGGCAATTGCGGGGCAAGGTGGTCGTGGTCCACTTCTACACGTTCGGCTGCGTCAATTGCATCCACAACCTCCCGCACTATAACGCCTGGTTCGACCGTTTCCGGCGGGAGGACGTCGCGATCGTGGGAATCCACCGGCCGGAGACGGAAAGGGAGCGGGACATCGATCTGGTCCGCCGCAAGGCTGGCGAGGCGGGGATTCGCTACCCGGTCGCGGTGGACAACGAAGCCCGCAACTGGGACGCCTGGGCCAATCCCACCTGGCCCGGCGTGTACCTGATCGACCGGAACGGCTTCATTCGCCTCTGGTGGTACGGCGAGCTGAACTGGCAGCAGGCCCAGGGCGAATCGTGGATGCGGACCAGAATCACCGAGTTGATCGCCGAGCCGGCCTGGAATTCCGACGGCCAAGCGAAGGAATCACCCGGGCCGTCGGTCCAGAACGCGCTCGGACCCGCCGGCGAGCTGTCGCAGTGACCCGGGCTCCAGGAGGATCACCTTGGCATCGACGTCCAGGACCGCCTTGATGCGGGCGGCCATCTGGAGTCGCAGGCTCTCGAAGGCTTTGACCTCGTCGAGCGAGGGCAGGGCGCCGGAGATTTCGACGCGGACCTGGATCGTGTCGACGCCGCCTTCCTGGTCGAGGATGATCTGGAAGTAAGGGCTGATGCCGCCGAACTGGCCGACGATCTCTTCGATTTGCGAGGGAAAGAAGCCGACGCCGCGGACGAGGATCAGGTCGTCCGTGCGGCCCGTGATCCGATCCATCCGCAGGAAGGTCCGGCCGCAGGGGCAGGGCTCGGGATTGAGGCGGGTGATGTCGCCTGTGCGGTAGCGGATGAGCGGGAATCCCTCTTTCATGATCGTCGTGACGACCAGTTCGCCCTCGTGGCCCAAGGGCACGGGCGCGAGGGTCTTGGGATCGACGATCTCGACGATGAACTGGTCCTCGTTGATGTGCAGGCCGTGGCGCAGGTGACATTCGCCCGCCACGCCGGGGCCGAGGACTTCCGTCGGGCCGTAGGTGTCGATCGAGGTGATGCGCAGGCGTTCCTCGATCTGGCGGCGGAGCGGCTCGCTCCATCGTTCGCCGCCGAACAGGCCCAGCCGCAACGACAGCCGCTCCAGATGCACCTGGGCCTCGTCCAGACTGGCCGCGATGTTCAGCGCGTGGCTCGGCGTCGAGACCAGCACCGTCGTCTTGAAATCCTTCATGATGACGAGTTGCTTGGCGACGCTGGTGGTCAGGGAGGCGGGGATCACCGAGGCGCCGATCCGCTCGGCCCCCTGGTGGAATCCGAACCCGTCGGCGAAGAGACTGTAGTGCAGGGCGACCTGGACGACGTCCTGCTGGGTCACCCCCGCCGACGTGAGCAGCCGGGCGGCGCACTCCCGCCAGTTCCGCAGATCGTTCTGGGTGTAGCCGACGACGATCGGTTTGGCCGTGGCGCCGGAGGTGGTGTGGATCCGCACGATGTCCCGCAAGGGGACCGCGAACATGTCGTAGGGATAGCTCTGGAGCAGGTCGGTCTTGGTCGTGAAGGGCAGCTCGCGCAGGGCCTTGATGTCCCTCAGTCGCTCCAGGTTGACGTTGTGGCTGTCGAAGGCCGTCTTGTAGAACGCGACGTTGCGGTACACGCGATTGAGCGTGGACTGGAGCCGCTCCCACTGCGTCTGCCGAAGTTCCTCGCGAGGCATCGTTTCGCACTTGGCGTTGTACATGCTCACCTGGTCCATGGGACTACCTCAATGTCCAAATCCGAAACTCGAAACACGAAATCCGAAACAAGCACGAATGACCAAAACCCCAAATCCAAAACAGGGCCTCGGAGCGGCGACCGCGTTTCGGTCATTTGGGTTTCCGCAATTTGGATTTGTTTCGGATTTCGAGTTTTGAATTTCGGATTTTTCTTTACTCATCGATTCTCCGATACTCCTTCCCGAGGTATGCCCTCTGCACCTCGGGATTGTCGCTGAGCTGCCTTGACGGCCCCTGCAGAACGATCTGGCCGGTCTCGATCACGTAACCGCGGTCGGCGACCGCCAGCGCCGCCCGCGCGTTCTGCTCGACCAGCAGAATCGTCAGGCCGTTGCGTTTGAGCGTCACGATGGTCTCGTAAATGTCCCGCACGACCAGCGGCGCCACGCCCAGCGAGGGCTCGTCCATCATCAGCAGCTTGGGCCGGGACATCAAAGCCCGGCCGATGGCCAGCATCTGCTGCTGGCCGCCGGAGAGCGTTCCGGCGAGCTGGCTCGACCGCTCCTTGAGAATGCCGAACAGGTCGTAGACCTGCTCCAGGCCCTCCTGGACGCTCGCGGCGGTGTTCTCGCGACGGCGGCAGTACGCCCCGAGCAGGAGGTTCTCGCGGACGGTCATCGAGCTGAACACGTGTCGGCCTTCGGGGACCAGGCAGCAGCCCAGGCGGACGATTCTCTCCGCCGGGCGGCCCAGGATGTTCCGCTTGTCGAAGACGATCTCGCCCGCGTGGGGCTTCAGCACGCCCGCGATGGCCTTGAGCAGGGTGGTCTTGCCCGCGCCGTTGGCCCCGATCACGGCGACCGCCTCGCCCGGCGAGACGTGCAGACTGATCCCCTTGAGGACCCGCAGGGCCCCGTAGCCCGCGTCGAGATTGAGGATCTTAAGCATGCTCGTCCCCCAGGTAGATGCGGATCACGTCGGGGTTTCGCTGGATGGCGGCGGGGGGGCCCTCGGCCACCCAGCGGCCCTGGTCCAGGACGAGCACGTCGTCGGAGATGTTCATGACGAGGGACATATCGTGCTCGACGATCAAGCACGTGACGCCGCGATCGCGGATTTTCAAGATCAGCTTCGAGAGCTCCTGGGTCTCGTAAATGTTCAGCCCGGCGGCGGGCTCGTCGAGCAGCAGCAATTCCGGCTCGGTGGCCAGCGCCCTGGCGAATTCCACCAGTCGCTGGCGGCCGAACGACAGGTTGGACGCGATCTCCTGAGAGCAGGACGCCAGGTCCAGGTCCTGGAGAATGTCCGCCGCTTTGATCTGGGTTTCCCGGTCCTCCCGCCAGGTCCAGGGCAGGCTCAGCATGCCCGCGACGAATCCCGCGCGAGTCCGCGGATGCCGGCCGACCATGACGTTCTCGTGGACGGTCATGTGCGGGAACAGCTTGGTCGTCTGGAACGTGCGGGCGATCCCCAGCGACGCCACGGCGTGGGGCTTCCACGCGGTGATTCGTTTGCCGCGAAAGAAGACCTCGCCCTGCTGGGGCGCAACCGTCCCGGCGATCAGGTTGAACAGGGTCGTCTTGCCCGCTCCGTTGGGTCCGATCACGGCCTTGATCGTGCCGGCTTGCACCTTCATGCTCACGTCCCGCACGGCGTGGACGCCGCCGAAAGAACGGTGCAGGTTCCTCGTCTCCAGGAGGATGTCACTCATACAATCTCCCGGGAAGAAAATCCGAAATCCGAAATCCGAAGCAAGCTCGAATGACCAAACCCCAAAATCCAAAACGGACCGTCCGGACGGCGCCAGCGTTTCTGTCATTTGGGCTTCCGTCATTTGGACTTTTTTCGGATTTCGGATTTGTTTCAGCCATGCGACCTCCTCGACAGCAGGGAGGTCAGAACTTGCAGCTTGGGCACTCGCAGGAGACCCTGCGGCGCGAAGAGCATGATGCCGATGAGGATGGCCCCGAAGACCGCGTCGTCGAACGAGCCGAAGACGCCGCGGAGCGAGAGGAAGTTCAGCAGGATGCCCATGATCATCGCGCCCCAGAGGTTGGCCATGCCGCCGACCGCGACGATGGCGAGGTACCGCACGGATTTCATGACTGTGACTTCGGAGGGCCCGATGCTGCCGTTGTAGTGGGTCAGCATCGCCCCGCCGGCCGCGGCCAGCACGGCGCTGAGGATGAACGTGGCCAGCTTGTAGCGATAGGTGTCGATCCCCAGCGAATGGGCCGCCTCCTCGCTCTGATGGATCGAACGCAGGGCCCGGCCGACCCGCGAGTTCACCAGATTCAGGGCCAGGACCATGGCGACCAACACGGCGGACCACGCGATGTAGTAGTTCTGGATGCGGAAGGGCGTCCGGCCGTTGATCTGGAGTTCGCCGAGGAGGTGGAAGGCCGGGACGCCGGAGATGCCGTCGGCCTGGCCCAGGACCTTGGCCCCCAGGGCGAGGCGGTAGATGATCAGGCCGAAACCGAGGGTCGCCATCGCGAGGTAGTGACCCTTGAGCCGGATCACCGGCAGGCCGATCGCCAGGGCGATCAGAGCCGTCAGCAGGATCGCCGCGATGAACGCCGGCCAGGGCGAAACCGACAGGACCTCGTTGCCGTAGAGATCCCGCCAGGAGACGAGCACCCCGAGCCGGGACAGCCATTCGACCAGAGGGGTCTGGCGAAGGCCGTTGAGATTGCAGGTCGTCAGGACGGCGACCGTGTAGCCGCCGGCGGCGAAGAAGCCCGCGTGGCCCAGGGAGATCTGTCCGGCGTAGCCCATGAGCAGGCACAACCCGATGACGACCAGCGCATAGTAAGCCGACATGGTGATCTGCGTCATGTAGAAGGTCTTGCCGGTCGCGGCCAGCGCGAGGTGCAGGACGACGATCAGGAGGGCCGCAGCGATGACAGGGTAGTAGATCCGCAGCCGCATTACGCCGTCCTCACGCTTGTCGCCCGGCGGGCGAACAGGCCGCTGGGTCGGAAGACCAGGATCAGCAACAGCACCACGATGGCGACGACCTCTTTGTAGGCGGAGGCGAACTGGCTGACCACGAGGGCCTCCAGCAAACCCAGGAACAATCCGGCCGCCACGGCGGCCATGCTGTTGCCCAAGCCGCCGAGGATGGCGACGGTGAAGCCCTTGATGGCCAGCGTGGCGCCCATGTCGTACTGGGTTTGCGTGATGGGGGAGATCACGCAGCCGGCCAGGGCGCCGATGCCGGCGCTGAGCATGAACGAGAGGGTGACCATCCAGCGGTCGTTGATGCCGCACAGACGCGCCGCCATTCGGTCGTCGGAGCAGGCCCGCATGGCCCGCCCGGTGGTGGTGTATCGGAAGAAGAGCGTCAGCGCCGTCACGATGACGGCGCTGACGCCGAGGACCCAAAGGACCTGGACCGAGATGTAGGCGCCCAGGATCGATACGGTCGTGCTGGAGGTCCCCGTGAAGTAGGGCAGGGACCACGGCTTCTCATCCCAGATGTGGAGCATGGCCTCCCGGATCACGATGGACAGGCCGATGGTGACGATGATCAGCCGCAGCACCGAGGCGTCGCGGACCCGCCGGATGAAGACCAGTTCGATCAACCCGCCCAGGGCGGTCGTGATCAGGACCGCGCCCAGGATCGCCACCGGCAGCGGGACCACGTGCGAGAGGCTGATCGCGGTCATTGCCCCGACGATCAGGAACTCGCCCTGGGCGAAGTTGATGATGCCCGTGGTGTTGTAGATGATATTGAACCCCACGGCCACGATGGCGTACACACTGCCCACGGTGATCCCGGACAGGCCGTATTGCATGATCTGGGGCAGGTTCATTCGCCGCGAGACTCCACAGACGCACCGCCTGAAACGGTCCTATTTCTTGTAGAACGCGAACTTGCCGCCCTTGACGGTGAGCATCTCGAAGGCGTCGAGGCCCAGGCCGTTGTGATCTTGCGGCGAGAAGTTGAACACGCCGGCGGTTCCGACCACGCCCTGGAGGTTCTCGATGGCGTCCCGGACCGCCTTCTTGTCGGTCGAGCCGGCCTTCTTGATCGCCTCGGTGAGGATCAGGATGGCGTCGTAGGCGTGGCCGCCGAACGTGCTGGCGTCTTCCTTGTACTTGGCTTCATAGTCCTGCTTGTACTGCGTGAGGACCGCCTTCTGGGGGTGATCTGCAGGGAGTTCGTCCGCCACGAGGAGCCGGCCGCAGGGGAAGATCGTCCCGTCGGCCGCGTCGCCGCTGGCCTGGACGTACTTGATGTTGCCGTAGCCGTGGCTTTGGAACAGGGGCACGTCCAGTTGGATCTGCTTCATGTTCTTGGCGACGATGCCCTGGGCGGGCTCGATGGACCAGTTGACGACGGCCTGGACGCCCGCGCCTTTGACCTTGGTCAGAACGCCGGTCAGGTCGGTGGCCTCTTTCTCGTAAACTTCATTGACGAGGATCTCGACCCCGTTCTCGGCGGCCATCTTCTCGAGTTGGGCCTTGCCGCCTTTGCCGAAGCCGGTGTTGCTGGTGATGACGCCGATCTTCTTGATCCCGAGGTCCTTCATGGTGTTGAAGATCCACTGGGCGGCCTGGCTGTCCTTCTGGGGGGTCTTGAAGACGTAGCTGGCCATCGGGATGACGATCTCTTCGGCCGCGGCGCAGGACAGAAGGATGGTCTCGGCCTCCTGGCAGATGTTCTTGATCTGGAGGGTTTCGCCGCTGGTGGACGGGCCGAGGATGGCCAGGACCTTCTCCTCGTCGATGAGCTGCTTGGCCATGGAGATGGCCTTTTCCGGGCTGGCGCCGGAGTCCCGGACGAGCAGTTCGATCTTGTGCCCGTTGACGCCGCCGGCCTGGTTGAGCTTCTCGACGAACATCTTCACGGTCTTTTCCTCGGGAGCGCCGAGGAACGACGCCGGACCGGTGACGGCGAAGATCGCGCCCACCTTGATGGGGGCCGCATCGGTCGCCGGCTTGGTGGCCGCCGGGGACGTGGCCGCCGGGGTCCCCGGGCCCGACGCGTCGGGGGATTTCTCGCAGCCCGACAGCACCAGGCCGCAGGCCACCGCCAGAACACACAGGACACTTGCCACTCTCATTCGCATGGTTTCGTTCCTTTCCAACTCACTGGCTCACGTTTTGAGAATCTCTCTTCCGGCGAGATGGAGATCCCGGCTCCACCTCAGAGCGGCGTCACCCGCGGAGGCCGCCCTGGGCCGGGTGGTATCAAGTCGCCTTGATATGTCCCCGGCCTTGCCTCCCTTCCCTGGTTGGGGCTTGGAATCCGCTTGCATCAGGCCAGAAACGGCAATATCCGGCGGAAGTCCCAGAGGTCGGACGCCACCGGGGCTTCGGGCCGTCGCCTTAGAGTATCGTGTCGAGTTTATCCCGTCAACATCTATTGGCGGAGGCGGTTGTCTCGGGGGACAATCCTCTCCGGCGTCGCGGATTCCTCTTGATGCGAGGTAGGAATTCGGATAAAACAGTAGAGAGAAGCGTCGTCGGTCGCTCGCCGGCGGCCGACAGCGACGTGAGCACTCTGACAAAGCGATCCAGTCACAAAGGTTTCACAGAGACGCACGAGGCATTCATTCGCCTGCTGAGGGTTTGTCCCTCGACGGCGGTGTGTACGATAGACGTTTTTCGGTTGAACACGGTGGTCTGGTTGTTTTCAGGAGGGGCATCATGTACAGAAAGTCGATCTGCCTGGTTTCTCTTGTGGTTCTCCTGGGTCTGGCTCACAACGTTTCCGCCGAGATTCCCAGGGATCCGAATCTGGTCATCTACTATTCCTTCGACAGCGTCGGCGCGATCGTCCCGGACGAGTCGGGCAAGGGCCACAACGGCACGGTCTGCGGCGACGTCTCCGGTTGCCCCAGCGGCATCAAATGGTACGGGGCGGCCGAGTTCCTCGGCGAGTGGGGGCCGACCAAATACAGCTATCTGGACCTGGACAGCCCGCACTACCCGGCCGAGGATATTCCCAGGTCCGCCATCACGCTGGCGGCCTGGGTGCAGTGCCGCAAGACCGGCAAGGATCACGCGATCCTCAGTTGCCGGGCGTCGGACAACACATGGGTGATTCACCCGCAGATCAACGACAATGGGACCTTCCGTTGGCTGCTTCGCGGCCCGGGCTCCGTGACGATCTTCAACCTCAACGGCGTGGGCACGCACGGGTGGGAGGAATGGCTCCACTACGCCGGCACCTACGACAGCAAGACCGGCCAGGGCGTCCTGTACATCAACGGCGCCGTCTGTGCGCCGACGCAAGTGACTCCCGGCCAGGTCATCGCCGACTGGGGGACCGGGGCCCGCGTCGGGTACAATATCGACAACGCCAGGCCGTTCACCGGCATCATGGATGAATTCTATCTGTTCACGCGGGCGTTGACGGAGGCCCAGGTGAACGAACTGCTCGCGGCGGAGGTCTTGCCGTCGGAGAAGGCCTCGCATCCCAATCCGGCCAACGGCACGGAACTGGAGACCACCTCGGCGGTCCTGCTCTGGCTGCCGGGCGTCTACGCGACGTCCAACGACGTCTACTTCGGCGAGGACTTCGACGACGTCAACGATGGCCTCAACGGCACGTTCAAGGGCAATCAGGCCGATGCCCGGTTCGTGGTCGACAATCTGGCCTGGGGCAAGACCTACTACTGGCGGATCGACGGAGTCAACCCCGACGAGCCGAACAGCCCGTGGAAGGGCGACGTCTGGAGCTTCCTGCTTCGTCCCGCCACGGCCTGGAGTCCCGAGCCTGCCGACGGCGCCAGGTGGATCGATCCCAATGTGGATCTGACCTGGAGCACCGGGCGCAACGCGGTCTCGCACGCCGTGTACTTCGGCGACAACTTCGACGACGTCAACAACGCCACCGGCGCCGCGCCGCAGACGAAGGCGAGCTACCACCCAGCGATCCTCGGGTATGAGAAGGTCTATTACTGGAGGGTCGACGAGACCGACGACACCGGCGCAACGCACAGGGGGAAAGTCTGGAGCTTCACGACCCGACGCGCCGACAGCGGTCTCAAAGGGGAGTACTACAAGGGCACCAAACTGGAGACCCTGGTCCTGACCCGCGAAGACCCCGGCATCAATTTCAACTGGGGCGCCGGGTCGCCCGATCCGCTGGTCCCGGCCGACAATTTCTCCGTCCGCTGGACCGGCGAGTTCGAGGTCCCGTTCACCTCGTCCTGGACGTTCACGTCCAGTTGCGACGATTGCGTGCGTCTGTGGGTGAACGAGCAGTTGATGTTCGACAAATGGGGCCAGCAGGGCGGTGTGGAATGGACGGCGAGCATCGACCTGGCCGCAGGGCAGAAGTACGGCATCGTGCTGGAGTACTATGAGAACACCGGCGACGCCCGCGCGCGTCTGTACTGGAGCACGCCGTACTGGTTGACTCCTTACCAGCCCAAGCAGGTCATCCCGCAAGGCGCGTTCTCCCTGCCGGTCAAGGCCCGAAGTCCCAAGCCGGCCAACGGCGCCGCAGGGATTGCGCAGACGACGATCCTGACCTGGTCGGCCGGAGAGCACGCGGCCTCGCACAACCTGTACTTCGGGACCGATCTCGAAGCGGTGAAGAGCGCCGATACGGGTTCGCCCCAGTTCCAGGGCAGCGTCGATCTCGGCGCCGAGAGCTACGATCCAGGCCAACTCGGCTGGAACACCACCTACTACTGGCGCGTCGACGAGGTCGAGGCGGACGGCACGGTCCGGACGGGGAGTCTCTGGAGCTTCACGACGGCCGACTTCCTCGTGATTGACGATTTCGAGGCGTACGACGACGACGAGGCCGGCGGCACGACCATCTTCCAGACCTGGATTGACGGCATGGCCAACGGCAGCGCCTCCTACGTCGGCTACCAGAGCGCCGCGAACGGCACGTTCGGGGAGACCACCGTCATCCACGGCGGCCTCCAGTCGATGCCCCTGAATTACTACAACGCCAATCCGCCGTACTATTCCCAGGCGGATCGGACGTGGGAGACCGCCCAGGACTGGACGGTCCACGGCGTCAACACGCTCGTCCTCTACGTGCAAGGCTCGTCGCTGAACGGGGCCGAGCCGTTGTATGTCGCGGTCGAGGACACCGCCGGGAAGATCGCCACGGTCGTGCAGTCCGACACGAAGATCGTCACCACCGCGGCCTGGGCCGAGTGGAAGATCCCGCTCAGCTCGTTTGCGGGCGTGAACATGGCGAGTGTCAAGGCGCTGCACATCGGTTTGGGCAGCAAGACCTCGCCGAAGCCCGGCAACAGCGGCGTCATCTACGTCGACGATATCCGGGTGACCACGGGCAAGTAGAAACACCAGGCCAGGACGGACATTGAAAGGCCCCTGTCATCCTTCGCTCCATTCAGGATGACAGGGGCCTCTTTTGCGTGCTGCGCGTCGAGTTCCATCAGGACGCTTCCGTCCGAATCGGAATCGCCGTGAGTCCCCAGAGCGTCAGACCGACGATGAACGGAATCAGGAAGACTCGTGCTCTTCGCCGCAAAGAGACGATATCCGGCCCTTCACTCCTGCTCTCCGGATGCGTCGTCATCTCCATCTTCCGCCTCACGCTCGTGCATCGATCTGGGCTCTTCCCCGGTGTCTTTGGTCTTGGGGACCGGCCAGAAGACCTGGTCTCCGCCGGCCTCGTCGGACCAGTCGCAGGGCGAGCCGCCGCTGTCGACGAAGTCCTCGCCCACACTGTATAGCGTGAAGCCGTCCGGCGTTACACGATAGACCAGGGGACCTCCGCTGTACGGGTCCATCGGGCAGCGCTCCAGCGGGCCGGCGTCCACGAGTTGTTGGAGCGACCCGGGCAGCCGGCCCTCCCGGGCCTTGTACAGGAACACCGCCAGCACCGTCAGCGTCGCATCACCCGTGACTTTCGACCGCCATCCGGTCCGGATGCACGGCCCTATGGCGGCAAGGCCATCCTGCAGATAATAGTTGCCTTCAAGCACTTCCTGCAATCGCTCCTCGTAACTGGTCCCCTGGGCGTGCAGTTCCCAAGGCGTCCGCCGGGCGAGTTCCTGCGCGAATGCGAAATACGTCTCCGACAACCTCGCGGTCTCCCGCCGGCCGGGATGGGTCAGGCAGATCCGGACCGCCTCAAGGTACGAAATCGGAGAAGTCAGGAAGGGCAAGCGGTCTTTCTTGGTCGTGTAGAGACGCCCGGGGATCAGCCTGCCGTCTCCCTTTCCGTCGTCGGTGAAGAGACGCTGGATGCAATCCAGTCCGTAGAGGCGCTCGACCTCGGAGAATCGCGGCACGCGGATCCGGCCCATTCGCTCGGTCAACGCGAGCAGGGTTCGTTCGAGCGGGGCCTTGTCGATCTCGCATCGCTCCAGAACTGCCAAGAGTGCGTCGCTGGCCAACTTGCAGATCGCTGTTCCCGTCAATTGCTCCAGCAGGGTTCCGCCCTCGCCGCGGTGGACTCCCATCATGTGCACGTCTGCGATCAGTTGCGTCGCGCCGCCGAGGTCTCCCCGGTGAGCCCTGAGTCTGGCCAGCAGGAGAAGCCCCAGTGCGCAGCCCCGCAGCTTCTCGGTGTGGGGAATTTCGATGCCCGACATCGCGTCGGTGCTCGATTCCATCTTGCACCACCAGTAGGGGCACTGCGCTCCTTGCGCCAGCGCCGGCAGGACAGGCTCGTTCAGAGGCGCCCATTCCTCCAGGGCCTTGTAGTCATCCGGTCCGAGGTCGGCAGGCCACAGACTCCGAGCCTCCAGGAGGGCCTGCGGCGGAGGGACGAACTGCGAGAACAGCTTTTCATAGTGCGGCGCGGCATTGCGGCTCGGATCGTAGCCGGCCGGCCTGTTGGCCTCGTTGGCCTGCGTCAGGTAGTCCACGGCGATCGTCGGCTTGGCCACGAGCAGGGGCACGATCCGCCACGCGGCGAGGACGGACAGCTTCGATGGAGATACTGCCTTTCGGTACATGATTCCGCACAGCTCCCTGGATGGTCAAGTCAAGCAATTTGCCGAAGCCGGACTTTATCACAAGGTTGTGATTCTGGCAAGACTCGCCGACGGAAAAGCCACCGGGCAGTTCAGTTGCGGTGACAGCCCGCGATCCTGACGCATCTGATGGGTGGGCCGTATTATTTGGCCTCACGCGGGCGGTGAAGCTGTTCCTTCAACTCATCCGGAAGGGAGTCC
>JAAYVJ010000745.1 GCA_012517265.1 Planctomycetota bacterium
CGCGCCGCCTGCTCGGTCGAAAGCTGGGCCGAGACTGCGTTCAAGAGCGTGGTCTTTCGCGACGTGGACATCGAGTTCGAGGGGGGCGGGGCGGCCGACCAGGTTCCCAGCGAAGTGAAGAGCCCCGGCGTCGACGCGCGGCCGCTGCCCGCCTGGGGGATCTACGCCCGCAACGTGGAGCATCTGACGTTCGAGGACGTCCGTCTGACCTGCCGAAAGCCCGACCAGCGGCCGGTGATGATCTGCGAGGATGTGAACGACTTGACGCTTGACGCGGTTCGGTTCCCTCGCTACGAGGGCGTGGCAAATCCCCTGATGTTGGAAAGGGTCGAGCGAGTCCATCGCGACCCGCCCACTCGGGACTAAGGTGCGCATCGGCTCGCGCCGGTATTGAGGTCCCACGACTCTCCGATGGTCATGCCCTTGTCTTCCCCGCAATTCCGTGATGAACCCAAGAAAAACGGCCCTTCAGATGTTCTTGAAGGGCCGTTTGTGAAGTGGCACTCGCTACTTCGGCAGTTGAGCGTCGAGGACTATCAGCCCAACTCCGGAGGATTCCCTTACTTGGCGATTCCGATCGGGCTGAAGATCACGTAGAAGGCCAGCGTGATGATCACGATGATGACGCCGGCCACCAGCGCGCCCTTGGAGGACGCCAGGTTGAGGTTCGACTGTTTCTTGAACTCGATCGGCTGAGGCAGGGGCCGGACCATCGTGATGATCCACATGACCGCCAGGCACAGGCCGAAGCAGATCGCCATGCGATTGAGGAACTGGATCTCCGGGCCGATCCGGTAGCGGCCGGCCAGGTACATCCCGCCGTAGGCGACGATGTTGGTCAACAGGCCGATCACCCCGGCCACCGGCGGGGCCTTGCGAACGAGCAGGCCGAACACGAAGACCGCGAGAATGCCCGGCGAGATCAGGCCCTGGCTCTCTTGGATGATCGTGAAGATGCTGTTGCTGATTTTCGGGTTCCCGAGCTGGGGGGCCAGCAGGACGGCGACGACCGTGAATATGAGCACGGACGCCCGGCCCAGGAAGACGACCGTCTTCTGGCCGGCGTTCGGGCTGATGTACTTCTTGTAGATGTCCATCGTGAAGATCGTGGAGGCGGCGTTGAGCATGGCGGCCAGAGAACTGACCACCGCGCCCAGCAGTGCGGCCAGGACGAAGCCCACCAGTCCGCTGCCCTGGGGGAGCACGCTGCTGAGCAGATGTCCGAGGGCGGTGTCGTACTTGTAGGCGATGAACTTCTCGGTCGTGACATTGACGCCCGCGGCCCTGGCTGCCTCCATCGTTTTCTGGTTGTAGCCGGCCACTTCGGCGGCCAGTTGCGGGTAAACCTTCTCCCACGCCTCGTCGGCCGGGGTGAAGATCGTGTAGGGCTGGACCGCGGCGGCGTCGAACGCGTCCTGCTGCAGGGGCAACACGTACGGGTTCTGGGCCAGGGCCGCTCTCATCGATGCGTCCTTCGGATAGACGGCGAGCATGAACTTGCCGGCCGGCCAGGCGGCGATCTGCTCGGCGGTCGGCGCCTGGGTGACCTCGACCTGCTGGGTGTCGGGATTGGCCCGCAAGTACTTGGCGATCACGGAGGCGTTGTCCACGACCGCCTGGTTCTGCATGTCGCCCGAGAACAGGTTGAAAGCGATGATGCCGGGCACGACGATGACGAACGGAATCACCAGCTTCATGGCGGCCGCAAACATGATGCCCTTCTGACCCTGCGCCAGCGACTCCGAGCCCAGCGTGCGCTGTGTGATGTACTGATTGAGGCCCCAATAATAGAAGTTGGGAATCCAGAGGCCCAGCAGCAGGGCGGTCCAGGGCAGGACGCTGTCGGTGCTCGGCAGGAACATGTTCATGCGGACCCGGTTCAACTCCATAAACCGGTCCATCGCCCCCGTCTCCGGGCCGAAGGCCTTGTGGCCCACGGCTCCGGTGCCGACGTCCTGAATGAACGCCAGGGGCTCCGTCGCCAGTCCCAGCTTCTGGAAGGCGAAGTACATGATGACGCCGCCGCCGACGATCAGGGCGCTTCCCTGGATCAGGTCGGCCCAGGCGCAGGCCTTCAGGCCGCCGGCGGTGACGTAGACCATGGCGATCAGGCCGATGACCAGCGAGGCGGTCCAGATCGGCACCGTGTAGCCCTGGTCGCCCATCTTGGCGGCCATGGTGCTGATCGTCAGGGCCCCCGAGTAGGTGACCGAGGCCAGCAGCAGCATGTAGATGAAGAGCGTCGCGATCGCCATGATCGTGCGGGCCGTGGCGTTATAGCGGTACTCCAGAAACTCGGGCATCGTATAGATGCCGGCCCGGAGGAAGTAGGGCAGGAACGCGAACGCGACGACCACCAGCGTGATGGCCGCCATCCACTCGTAGCTGGCGATCGCCAGGCCGACGTGGCTGGCCGCGTTACCGCTCATGCCCACGAACTGCTCGGAGGAGATGTTCGCGGCGATCAGGGAGAACCCGATCAGCCACCACCGAAGGCCGCGGCCGGCCAGGAAGTAGTCTTCCCCGGTCTGCTCCCGCCGGCTCTTCATCAGGCCGGTCGTGACGACCGCCACGACGAAGACGATGAACACCGCGATATCAAGGAAGTTGAACACCATAGCCGACCCTTTCCTTGCATGGCTCTCCAATCGTTGAGTGACGTACGGTGCGGTATTATAGCGGGTTGGGGGTGGGCTGCAACTAAATCCTC
>JAAYVJ010000149.1 GCA_012517265.1 Planctomycetota bacterium
GCGGGCGTCTTCTTCGTGATGTCGTTGGGGATCTCGTCGAGCGTGTAGCCCACGGCCAGCAGCGAGGCGATCTTGGCGATGGGGAAGCCGGTCGCCTTGGAGGCCAGCGCCGAGCTTCGCGACACGCGGGGGTTCATCTCGATCACGTAGAGCTTGCCGTTGGCGGGGTTGACCGCAAACTGGATGTTCGAGCCGCCCGTCTCGACGCCGATGGCCCGGATGATCTTGAGGGAGGCGTCCCGCATGATCTGGTATTCCTTGTCGGTGAGCGTCTGGGCGGGCGCGACGGTGATGCTGTCGCCCGTGTGGATGCCCATAGGGTCGAGGTTCTCGATGGAGCAGACGATGACCACGTTGTCCTTGCGGTCCCGCATGACCTCCAGCTCGTACTCTTTCCACCCGATCACCGACTCCTCGACGAGAACCTGGTGATTCGGACTGAGGCTCAGGCCCCACTGAATGTACTTCTCGTACTCCTCGGCGTTGTAGGCGATGTTGCCGCCGGTGCCCCCGAGCGTATACGAAGGCCGGATGATGGCGGGAAATCCCGTCTGCTTGACGATCTCCTTGGCCTCTTCCCAGGAATGGGCGTAGCCGCTCTTGGGCACCTCCAGACCGATGTCCAGAATCGTCTTCTTGAACAAGTCGCGTTCCTCGGCCTTCCTGATCGACTTGAGGTTGGCCCCGAGCATCTTGACGCGGTACTTCTTGAGCACGCCGTTCTCGGCCAGGGCCACCGCGGTGTTCAGGCCGGTCTGGCCGCCCAGCGTGGGCAGCAGGCTGTCGGGCTTCTCCCGACGAATGACCTTCTCAACCACTTCCGGCGTGATCGGCTCGATGTACGTCCGGTCCGCCAGCTCGGGGTCGGTCATGATGGTCGCCGGGTTGCTGTTGACCAGGACGACCTTGAAGCCCTCCTTGCGGAGGACCTTGCAGGCCTGAGTGCCTGAGTAGTCGAACTCGCAGGCCTGGCCGATGACGATGGGGCCGGACCCGATGATCAGTATCTTATGGATGTCCTTGCGTTTCGGCATAGTTCCCTACAGTGCGGATCCTAACCCGCTCTTCTCGTTCGAACCCCTGCGTCCATCCTGCCATCGCAGTCCCTGCATCCGCGAGCGGGCCCCCCCCTGCGGCAACCCGCCTATAGTCCGCGAGCCCGTGGAGAACCGGCCTCTTCATGCACATGCACGACGACCGCCTCCATTGCACCTTGGCGTATGGTGTCGAACCACGCCCTACCCGGCACGGCGGATCTGGGCTATCCTACGGAGCCTGCCGGCTAGGGGTTTGTTGCGTCGCGGGGATCGGGCTCCGCGATGCGAGTCATCGCGTTTGGGGGCCCTGGCGCAACCAGCGGTCTATTGCCGCCGCTGCCTCGCGCCCGCTGTTGATTGCACGAACCACCAGCGAGGCGCCGCTGATCGTATCGCCGGCCGCGAATACCCATGGCTCACTGCTCTGGTAACCGTCGGCTATTACATTCCCTTTTGCGTCAAGTTGCAAGCCTAAATCCTTCACGAGCCCCTCATGGGTGACGTGAACGAAACCCAGTGCCAGGAAGACCAGATCCACCTTGAGCGTGAACTCCGTGCCCGGCAGCTCCTTGAGCTTCCAGTTGCCCTTGTCGTTCGTCCACTCGACCTCGCACGCGTGCAGCTCCTTGACGGAGCCGTTGTCTCCGCCGAAGGCCTTGGTCATGACGCTCCACCTCCGCTCGCAGCCCTCCTCATGGGAAGACGAGGTACGCATCATCCGGGGCCACATCGGCCAGGGGGTGTCCTGCGGACGCGATTCGGGCGGCTTGGGCAGGATCTCCAGTTGGTAGATCTTCTTGGCCCGCTGCCGGCGGGCGGTGCCGACGCAGTCGCTGCCGGTGTCGCCCCCGCCCAGGACGACCACCACCTTGTCGCGGGCCGTAATCCGGGGGACGTCGCCCAGCGACTCGGCGGCGCACAGCTTGTTCTGGGCTGTCAGGTAATCCATGGCGAAGACGATATTGCTCTTTTCCCGCCCGGGAACGGTGATGTCGCGAGCTTGGCGGGCTCCCATCGCCAGGCAGATGCAGTCGAACATCTTCCGCAGATAGTGGGCGGAGATGTCCTTGCCGACGTCGACGCCGGTCTGGAACTCGACGCCCTCGGCCTGAAGCTGGTCGAGCCGACGGTCGATCACGGCCTTGGCGAGCTTGAAGTCGGGGATCCCATATCGAAGCATGCCGCCGACCCGCTCGTCCTTCTCGAAGACCACGACGCTGTGCCCGGCGCGGGCCAACTGCTGCGCCGCGGCCAGACCGGCCGGCCCCGAGCCGACGATCGCGACTCGTTTGCCGGTCTTCCTGGACGCCGGCAGCGGCTTGATCCAGCCTTCCTGGAACCCGCGTTCGACGATCTGATACTCGATGTGCTTGATGAGAACGGCGCTGTCGCTGACCGCCAGCGTGCAGGCGGCCTCGCACGGCGCAGGGCAGATGCGTCCGGTAATCTCGGGGAAATTGTTGGTTTCATGCAGGATCCGGCAGGCCTGTTCCCACTGACCCTTGTACACGAACTCGTTCATGTCGGGAATCGAGTTGCGGACCGGGCAGCCCGCCCCGTGACAGAACGGGATGCCGCAATCCATGCACCGAGCCGCCTGGTCGCGGATCGCCTCCGGGGTCAGCGGCAGATCGATCTCCTCGAAATCGTGGATTCGCTCCTCGACCGGCCGATGCCCGACTTCCTGACGTTGATGTTTAAGGAACCCTTTGAGTTCACCCATGGAACACCTCTTCGGTTGCGGGGGTGGTCTCGGTGTCGCGATGCTCGACGGCCCGCATCCGCTCCAACGCCTTGCGATAATCGATCGGAATGACCTTGACGAACCGCCCCACCATGTCGGGCCAGGCCCTGAGGATGTACTTGGCCCGTTCGCTGCCGGTCCATTCGAGATGCCTCTCGATCAGTTCGTACAGCACGGCCTTGTCCATCTCCTGCCAGACGGTCTCGAGCTCGACCATGTCGAGATTGCACAGCGTGTCGAAGAGCTGCATCTCGTCGAGCACGTAGGCCAGGCCGCCGCTCATGCCGGCGGCGAAGTTGCAGCCGGTCTGGCCGAGAACGACGACCGTGCCGCCGGTCATGTACTCGCAGCCGTGGTCGCCGACGCCCTCCACGACCGCGGTGACGCCGCTGTTGCGGACTGCGAATCGCTCGCCGGCCATGCCGTTGATGAACACCTCGCCGCTGGTGCCGCCGTAGAGCAGCGTGTTGCCGACGATGATGTTCTCATGCGCCATGAAGGGCGAGTTCGGCGGCGTCTGCACGACGATCCGCCCACCGGAGAGACCCTTGCCCAGGTAGTCGTTGCAGTCGCCGATCAGGCGGAGCGTCACGCCGGGGGCCAGGAACGCGCCGAAGCTCTGCCCGGCCGAACCCTGCAACACGACTTCGAGCGTGCCGTCAGGCAGGCCTTTGGGCCCGTGTTTCTTCACGATCCGATTGCTCAGAATCGCGCCGACCGTCCGGTTGACGTTGCGGATCCGCATCTGGATCTTGGTCGTTTCCCTGCGTTCGATCGCACCTTCGGCATGTTTGAGGATCTCCCAGTCCAGATGATCTGCGAGATGGTCGGCCTGGGGGACCACACAACGGATCGCCCTGCCGTCGCTGGTGTCCGGCTGGTGGAAGATCGCGGAAAAGTCCAGGCCCTTGGCCTTCCAGTGCGCCAGGGCATTCTGCATTCGCAGCCGGTCCGAGCGGCCGATCATCTCGTCGATCTTGCGGAAGCCCAGTTCGGCCATGATCTGGCGGGCCTCCTCGGCCACGAAGTGCATGAACCGCTGAAGATACTCCGGCTTGCCGGCGAAACGCTTGCGAAGTTCGGCGTCCTGCGTCGCGATGCCGAACGCACAGGCGCCTTCATGGCACTTGCGGAGCAGCGTGCAGCCCATCGTCACGAGAGCGGAGGTGCCGAAGCCGTAGCGTTCGGCCCCGAGCAGGGCCGCGATCACGATGTCCCGCCCGGTCCGCATCTGGCCGTCCGCCTGGACGCGGATGCGGTCCCGCAGGCCGTTCATCACGAGCACCTGCTGGGTCTCGGCCAGACCGAGTTCCCACGGGCAGCCCGCGTGCTTGATCGAAGACAGAGGGCTGGCGCCCGTGCCGCCGTCGTGGCCGCTGATGAGGACTTCGTCGGCGTTGCCCTTGGCGACGCCCGCCGCGACGGTGCCCACGCCGACCTCGGCCACCAGCTTGACGGAGACCTTCACGCCCGGGTTGCTGGCCTTGAGGTCGTAGATGAGCTGGGCGAGATCCTCGATCGAATAGATGTCGTGGTGCGGCGGCGGCGAAATCAGCGTCACGCCGGGCGTCGAGTGCCGCAGTTGGGCGATCTCCGCGGAGACCTTGTGGCCGGGCAACTGACCGCCCTCGCCGGGCTTGGCGCCTTGGGCGATCTTGATCTGCAGCTCCCGCGCCTGCGAGAGGTAGTGGATCGTCACGCCGAAGCGGCCGCTGGCGACCTGCTTGATCGCGCAGTTGAGCGAATCCCCGTTGGGGTTCGGCACGTACCGTTTCGGATCCTCGCCGCCCTCGCCGGTGTTGCTCATGCCGCCCAGGCGGTTCATCGCGACGGCCAGGCACTCGTGCGCTTCCTTGCTGATCGAGCCGTGACTCATCGCGCCGGTGCAAAAACGCTTGACGATTTCGCTGGCGGGCTCGACCTCCTCGATCGGAACCGGGTCGCCCTTGACGAACTCGAACAGGCCTCGCAAAGTGCACAGCGACTTGGCCTGGTCGTTGATCGACTTGGCGTAGACCGCGTAGGACGCGGGGTCGTTGTTCTGGACCGCATGCTGGAGCTTGGCGACCGTCGTCGGATTCCACAGGTGCCGCTCGCCGCTGTGGCGAAAGTGGTACTCCCCGCCGAAATCCAGGTCCATGGCTGCCGCGGGCCGGGGCTGGAAGGCCGAGCTGTGACGCTGAAGACTCTCCTGGGCGATCTGTTCAAGTCCGATGCCGCGAATCCGCGAACTGGTCCCGGTGAAGTACGCGTCCACGACCTCGCGATCCAGGCCGATGGCCTCGAAGAGTTGGGCGCTGTGGTAGCTGCGGAGCGTCGAGATGCCCATCTTGCTCATGGTCTTGAGGATGCCCTTCTTGATCGCGGCGATGTAGTTGTCGGCGATCTGCACCGGCTCCGTCTCGGCCGCGATTTCGCCCTGCCGCTTGAGTTCGTCGAGCGATTCGAACGCCATGTAGGGGTTGATCGCGTTGGCGCCGTAGCCGCACAGCAGGCAGAAGTGCATCACCTCGCGGGGCTCGCCGCTCTCGACGATCAGGCCGGCCTCGTGACGCAGACCCTTGTTGAGCATCGCGTGATGGACCGCGGCGGTCGCCAGCAGCGAAGGGATCGGAGCCTTGGTCTCGGAGACGTCGCGATCGCTGATGATGACCAGCGAGGCGCCGTCGCGGATGGCCTTCTCCGCCGAGGCGATCAGCTCATCCAGACCGCGACGCAGGGCCTCGGCGGAACTGGGCGCATGGGCTTCGAACAGAGCCTGCACCGTCGCCACGCGGAAGTCGTCGCGACGGACGGCGCGAAGCCGCTCCATGTCCTCGTTCGTCAGGATCGGGTGCGGCAGCTTGAGCTGCCGGCAGTGCTGCGGACTCTCTTCGAGCAGGTTCCGTTTCTTGCCGGTGAAGGACATCAGGCTCATGACGAGCCCTTCCCGAAGCGGGTCGATGGCGGGGTTGGTCACCTGGGCGAAGAGCTGCTTGAAGTAGTTGAACAGCAACTTGGGCTTCTCGGAGAGCACCGCCAGCGGCGTGTCGTTGCCCATGGAGCCGACCGGCTCCTGGCCGTTGACCGCCATCGGCAGCAGAATCATGCGAAGATCCTCGCGAGTATAGCCGAAGGCCCGCATCCGGCGGGCGATCGTCAGCGGATCGCTCTTGACCGGCTTGGGGGCGTCGAAGAGCCCGCGCAGCTCGATGCGGTTCTCGTCGAGCCAGCGCCGGTACGGCTTCTGACGAACGATCTTGCTCTTGATCTCGTTGTCGGAGATGATCCGGCCCTCGGCCGTGTCGACCAGGAACATGCGTCCCGGCCGCAGTCGTCCTTTGAGCCGGATTTTCTCAGGCGGGAATTCCACGACGCCCGCCTCGCTGCCGATGATCGCCAGGCCGTCGGTCGTGACCAGGTACCGACACGGACGCAGGCCGTTGCGGTCCAGGACGCCGCCGATCATCCGGCCGTCGGTGAAGACCATGGCCGCCGGGCCGTCCCAGGGCTCCATGATGGAGGAGTGATACTCGTAGAACGCCCTCTTGTCGGTGCTGATGTGGTACTTGGCCCCGAACGCCTCGGGGATCATCATCATCATCGAGTGCGGCAGGCTGCGTCCGGCCCGCATGAGCAGCTCCATGCCGTTGTCGAAGCACGCCGAGTCGCTGCCGCCGGGCACGAGGACCGGGAACAGGTCTTTGATGTCCTGGCCGAACAGAGGGCTTGCCATCTTCGGCTCGCGGGCCCGCATGTGGTTGCGGTTGCCGCTGAGGGTGTTGATCTCGCCGTTGTGCGCGATGCAGCGGAACGGCTGGGCCAGCCGCCAGTTCGGGAAGGTGTTGGTGCTGTACCGCTGGTGCACGATCGCCAACGCGGTCTTCATCCGCTCGTCCGCAAGGTCCGGATAGTACGCGAACAACTGCCAGGCCATGAACATGCCCTTGTAGCAGACGGTCCGACACGAGAGACTCGCGACGTAGAAGTCATCCGCCTTCTCGCCGAACTGCCGGCTGACGAGTTGCTCGGCCCGCTTTCGGGCCATGAAGAGCTGCCGCTCGAGCTGTTCCTGGTCCAGGGCCCCCCCGCCGACGAAGATCTGCCGGACGACCGGCTCGGCCTCCAGCGCCAGCTTGCCCAGACAGTCGCTCGACACCGGCACGTCGCGCCAGCCGAGAACCTTCAGTCGGTAGTACCCCAGGGACTCCTCCAGGACCCGTTCGCACTTGCCGCGGAGTTCGGCGTCCTTGGGTCCAAAAACCATGCCGACGCCATAGGAAAGAGGATCAGGCAACGAGAACCCCAGCTCCTCGCACTCGACCACGAAGAACTCGTGTGGGATCTGGAACAGGATGCCCGCCCCGTCGCCGGTCGTCTCGTCGGAGCCGGCGGCCCCGCGGTGCGACAGGTTCACCAGGATCTGCTTGCCGTACTCCAGGATGGAGTGGTCGCGGGTGCCCGTGATGTTGACCACGGCGCCGATTCCACACGCATCGTGCTCGTACTTCGTTTCGTATAGACCTTGATCATGCAATCGTGTCATTGGGTTCCCCGGATGGGCCCGGCACGCAGAAAACCGCGCACCGACACCCGCATTGACCATCAGTATGGACCAACCGCGCCACCGAATGGGGGTCTGTCTATCATACGGCATTACGACCCCGTCGGTATGGCAGTTCCACTAATACATATAATAATGCCGCCTAATGTTAATATCAGTATTCCTTATTCAGGGAATGCTGGGAACCGGGGACTTGCCCGTCCAAAGAAGCGCAACCCAACGAACGGCTGGCATCTTCCGGTTGTCTCCCGTGATAATGCCATCGCCCGAATGGAGGTCCAGAACAATATGGCCAAGCCGAGTATCCTGCAACGGCTCAGAACCAAACAGATCGACGTCGCAACGGCCGCCAGGCGGCTCATCGCCGGCCCCGGCCGGATCCCGGAGTTGGTCGAGGACAAGGACACGGTCGTGCAGTTCGTGAAACGCCAGCTCCGGAACACGCGAAAACAGGTCGCCAAGAAGGCTGAGCGGTTCCTTCGAGCACGCGTTGCGACTCACGACGCGGGTTGATAGAATAAGCACCGTCGGCCCGCGAACGCGTAGTTCGCAAAAGCAACGCCATGGAAGATGAGCGAGTCTGGCGCCCATGCGGCTTGA
>JAAYVJ010000150.1 GCA_012517265.1 Planctomycetota bacterium
GAAACGGCCTTCGTGTCGGTCCGGCAGGTCAGGCACGCGATGAAGTACCAGACGGTATCGCCGTCGTCGAGGCCCTCCGAGGCGCCGTCGATGTGGTTGAGCGTATAGCTCGATTCACCGACGCCTTCGATGCTGTAGTACACGCTGATGTAGCCCTCCGAGGCGCCGGCCCGCAGGACCGGCAGCAACAGCAGGGCGATCATCGTCGCGATCGCCGGGCCGCGACCTGTGGCCAGGCCGGCGGTTCGAGTGTGCACGTGGGTTGTTCGTTCGACGCTCATGGCGTTCTCCGCTGCGGCGCAAGGGCGCATGCCCTCTTCGCCGCGACCATCTCATCTGGATACCCGCCTCCGTGGGTGCCGCCGCCGCTCCGTCGACGCCGAAAACCATTATAGCATTCGCGATGGACCGAGGCTATTCAAATAGGCCGATTCGCCGCGGCCTGCCCCCATCGGTCCTACCGGTCCCATCCGTCCCCTTCTGTCGATCCCGGCCGCTCGAGCGGCGCCGCCATGAGAAGGCCGTGGAGGCCCTTGCCATAGTAGTTGCGGAGCCTGTGCACCTTGCGGAACCCATAGCGGGCGAAGAAGGCCAGTCCGGCCTCGTTGGCGGGCGAGACCTCGAGCGTCGCCAGTTCGCAGCCGAGCCGGCGGGCTTCCTGGAAGAACGATTCGATCAGCCGGCTGCCCACGCCGGACCGCTGCGCCTCAAGCAGGACCGCAATGCTGTCGATGTGTGCGGCGGGGGGGCTTCGCCAGGTTTCGACCGGGCCCAGGACATAGCCCACGATCCGGCCGGCGACGGTCGCCGTCAGGAAGAGCGTCTCCGGGTCGTCGAGGTAGAACTCGAAGTCCTTGCGATCGAACGTGTAGAAGGCGTAGTAATAGACGTTGAAACACTGCTGCTCGATGAGGAGCAGGGCCTCAATGTCCCCGGCGCCGGCCGGGCGGATCTGGATCGGGTTGGGCCCTTGCTCGACGATCCCGCGGGCCTCCGTCACCTGTGGGCCGCGCGGCGGCCGGACCGGCGGGCCGGAGCTTTCGTCCATTTCTCCAACTCCGGCTGCGACTGCTCCGTGAACTTGATGATGTCGTTCATCATGCGGACCGACTCGTGCGGGTACTTGCCGACCGCGCTCTCGGCCGAGAGCATGACGAAGTCGGTGCCGTCGAGGATCGCGTTGGCGACGTCGGTGACCTCGGCGCGGGTGGGCCGGCTGCTTTCGGTCATATGCTCGAGCATCTGCGTGGCGGTGATGACGAACTTGCCGGCGGCGTTACACTTGCGGATGATCTGCTTCTGGACGATGGGGACTTCGTAGATCGGGATGGCGACGCCCATGTCGCCGCGGGCGATCATGATCCCGTCGGCGGCGTCGATGATCTCGTCGATGTTGCGGATGGCCTGGCGGCTCTCGACCTTGGCGACGATCTTGCAGTCGGGCAGACGCGGCTTGGCGATGGCGGCGGCCTCCAGGACATCGGCCGCGTTCCGCACGAAGGACAGGCTGATGTAGTCGACCCCGTTCTCGATCCCGAACTCGATGTCCCGACGGTCCTTCTCGGTCATCGCCTTGAAGGACAGCACCGCGCCCGGCATATTGATGCCCTTTCGCTCCTTCAGGACGCCGCCTTCGACGACGGTGGCGCGGATGCTGCCGGCGTGGACGCTCTCGGCCCGCAGGGCGAGCAGGCCGTCGTCGATGTAGATCATCTGGCCCGGCTTGATCCGCGTCAGGTCGCCCGTGTAGTCGAAGGGGATCATCTTGTCGCCGCTGGCGTTCAGGTCGTTCGTCAGCCAGACGGTGGCGTGGTTCTTCAGGACGCGGGTCTTTTCTCCGTCGAAATGCCCGATGCGAATGCGGAACCCTTCGAGGTCCTGCATGATGCGGATGCGCCGGCGGTACTTCTTGTTGATCCGGCGGACGAGTTCGATCGATTCGGCGTGCTGCTCGTGCGTTCCGTGGGAGAAGTTCAGGCGGACCACGTCCAGCCCGGCGCGGACCATCTTGGTCAGGACGGTGTAGTTGTTGCTGGCCGGCCCCAGCGTCGCGACGATCTTCGTTCTGGGCATAGCATCGACTCCTGTATCGACGGTTCCTGTTGCACCTGCGCGCAGGCAGGATATCACAGAAACCCCCGCGTGTCTACGGCGTCGCAACCCCGACGACATTGACGGCGGACGGAGCGGATCGTATAGTAACACGACCGTTTGTTCGTGACGATTCGAGTCTTGACTGAGGTGGAGACGATCCGATGGCTGCAAAGCGCATCAAGTCGATAGCCGTAATGACCGGCGGCGGCGATTGCCCCGGCCTGAACGCCGTGATCCGGGCGGTGGTCAAAACCGCCATCAACCGGCACAATCTCGACGTCTGGGGCGTCCAGGACGGCTACCTCGGCCTGATCGAGGACCGCATCGAACGCATGACCTACAACGACGTGAGCAACATCCTCACGCTGGGCGGCACCATCCTGGGCACGAGCAACATCGCCAATCCGTTCCGCTATGCCGTCAAGAACGGGCGCAAGCCGGAGTACAAGGACGTGTCGGACGACTGTCTGCGGGCCCTCCGCGAGCGGGGCATCGACGCCCTGATCTGCATCGGCGGCGACGGCACGATGGCCTCGGCGGCTCAGTTCGCCAAGAAGGGCCTGACGGTCATGGGCGTTCCGAAGACCATCGACAACGACCTGTTCGGCACGGACGTCACGTTCGGGTTCGACACCGCGGTGACGACGGCGACCGAGGCAATCGACAAGATCCATACCACCGCCAGTTCGCACCATCGCGTGATGATCGTCGAGGTGATGGGGCGGTACGCCGGCTGGATCGCCCTTCATGCGGGCGTCGCCGGCGGGGCGGACGTCATACTGATCCCGGAGATCCCCTACGATCTGTCGAAGATCTGCGAGTACGTGATGGGCCGGTCCAGCCGGGGCAAGCGGTTCAGCATCGTCGTCGCGGCCGAAGGCGCCAAGGCCAAGGACGGGGCCATGGTGATCAGCCACCGCGTCAAGGGCAGTCCCGATCCGATCCGCCTGGGCGGGATCGCCAACAAACTGGCGTCTGAGATCGCGGCCAAGACCTCGCTGGACTGCCGGGCGGTGATCCTGGGGCACATCCAACGCGGCGGCACGCCCACGCCGTACGACCGGGTCCTGGCGACCAACTTCGGGTACACCGCCATGGAACTGCTCATGAAGGGCGTCAAGAACCACCTGGTCGTCCTCAAGGACGGGCGCCTGTCGAGCATCAGCCTCAGCCAGATCGCCGGCAAGATCAAGACCGTCCCCAGGGACGGCAGCCTGGTCAAAGCGGCCCTGTCCGTGGGGACCTGCTTCGGCGAATAGCGTCGCCGCCGAGTCAAAACGTCGCGCAAGGTCCGCTTCTTCCCGGCGCGCGGGAATTCACCCGTAGCGCTTCGGGTCTGTCCGAGAATCCTCGCATCTCTCGTCCTGCTCGCCGCATGCCCATTGCATTCCGATCCGGCCCGTGATTTTCCTCTGCGCCCGGTTAAGGCGGATTTCGATCCGGCCGATGACACCCCCGTGGCACGAGGCCCGATCTACAGACAATAGTGGAGATGCAGATCATGAAATGCGATGTGATGGATCAATTCCGATTCGACCTCACGGAAGAGCAACGACGGCTGTGCGACTGGATCGCCCGGCAGTCCAGGACGGGATCGCGGCTCATCCGCTACGACGAGGCCAAGGCGGCCCTGGACGTCCACGACGAGCAACTGACGCGCATGCTCCGCGACGTGCGGGAGCGGCTCGACGAGATCCACGAGATGGTGGAGGCTCCGGTCGTGAATACCTGGTCGCCGTACTTCGAAGTCCCGGGGTACGCACGCTACATCTGGGACAGCTATTGTCGCGCCGAACAGGAGAGGCGGCAGCCTTCCGCGCAGGAGTGGCTGCCGCGGACGATGGCCGTCTCGCAGTAGTCGCAATACCGCAAGACGTCCATCTTGCAGCGATAGTGGAGTGTCAATCGGTCGTGAAGCCCCGCCGGGCGTTCGCCGCGGAGACGGATCGGCCAGGATTCAAAAAAGAGAGGGTAATGATGGAGTCCACGAAGACCAAGCCCGGCGTCCAGGATCAGCAGCTCAGTTGTTATCGGTTGTGGATGAAGCCGAAGGCCCCCAAGAAGGCCGACAAGCGCAGCCACCTCATCCTGGGTCAGTACCTGCTTGGGGTCAAAAAATAGCCTTTCCGCCGGGCCATGTACAGAGCCGGCGCGCGCCGGTATGATGTGGCCCATGCCCGACAATAGAGCATCGACTCGATTCCACAGCAGGTGGCTGGTCGCTTCGCTGGCGGCGCTGGCGTGCGTATTGATCTCGACGCACATCCCCCAGGCGGCGATGCCGAGGTTCTTGCAGCATACCTTTCTGGATAAGATCGAGCACGTTCTGGCCTACGGCACGATCGCGACCCTTTTCGTTCTGTCTGTGCCCCCTCGAACGTCTCTGACGGTGTCCCTGGCCGGCCTGCTGGCGCTGGCCGGGATCGGCATCCTCGATGAAGTGACGCAGCCCCTGTTCAACCGCACCGCCGACGTCCGAGATTACTTGTCCGACCTCGTCGGCATTCTCTTGGCCTGCTCGATTTTGCTTGCCAAACGGCGGTTCCGAGCCCATACTGCTGTTTCGTGAACGGGTTGGCGCAAGCCCGGTGGAACACGCCTATCGCGTCTTGAATCTGAAACGGAGGTGACTGTGACAAAGCGGGAGACAGCAAATTCAACGTCGGGTCCCTATGTCGGGATCATCGGCCTCGGATACGTGGGACTGCCCCTGGCGCAGGAGTTTTGCCGAGGCGGGGCCACAGTGCTCGGGTTCGACATCAACTCCAAGATGGTGGCCCTGATCAACAAGGGCCGCAGCCCGATCAAACACATCACGCAGGAGTCCATGGCGGAAATGGTCAAGACGAACCGGTTCTGCGCCACCGACGACATGAGCCGGCTGTGCGAGCCGGACACGCTGATCATCTGCGTGCCCACGCCGTTGACGAAGAACCGCGAGCCGGACATGCAGTACATCGTGTCCACGAGCCAGACCATTTCCCGGTATCTCCGCAAGGGCCAGCTCGTCGTCCTGGAGAGCACGACCTATCCCGGCACCACCCGCGAGGTCATGGTGCCGATCCTGGAGCAGTCGGGGCTCAAGGCGGGCAAGGACTTCTTCGCGGCCTTCTCGCCCGAGCGCGAGGACCCGGGCAACAAGCATTTCCGCACCTCGACGATTCCCAAGGTCGTCGGCGGCCTGGGCAAGGAGAGCCTCGAGCGGGCCCTGAGCGTGTACCGCGTGGCGATTCAGAAGCTGGTCCCGGTCGATAGTTGCGAAGTGGCCGAGGCGGCCAAGATCCTGGAGAACACCTATCGCTGCGTCAACATCGCGATGGTCAACGAGCTCAAAATGCTGTTCGACCGGATGGGGATCGACGTGTGGGAGGTGATCCGCGCGGCCAGCACGAAGCCGTTCGGGTTCAGCCCGTTCTATCCCGGCCCGGGCCTGGGCGGGCACTGCATTCCGATCGATCCGTTCTACCTGACGTGGAAGGCCCGGCAGTACGGCATGGCGACGCAGTTCATCGAGCTGGCCGGCCAGATCAACACCGGCATGCCGCACTATGTCGTCGAGAGAGTCGCCGACGCGTTGAACGACCGCCGCAAGAGTCTCAAGGGCTCTCGTGTGCTCCTGTTGGGCCTGGCCTACAAGCCGGACATCGACGACGTCCGCGAGTCCCCCTCGCTGGAGCTGATCGAGCTGCTCAAGGCCAAGGGCGCGAAAGTAGACTACAACGATCCGTATATTCCGCACACGCACAAACAGCGGGAGTACGACCTGCAGATGACGAGCAAGAAGCTCACGGCCAAGATGCTCGCGAGCTACGATTGCGTGCTGATCTCGACGAACCACAGCGATTACGACTACGACTGGATCGTCAAGAACGCGCAGCTGGTCGTGGACACGCGCAACGCCACGGCCAAGGTTCGCGGCGGCCGCTCGAAGATCGTCAAGGCGTAATCGGTCCGACGGCAGGACGCGCGTCTACGCGCGGCTGTCGGAGAAGGCGTTCGCTTCGATTCGCGCAATGTCGATGTGAAGGGCCGCGATGCAGTCGGGGCAGAGCAGTTGTCCCGAATCGATGGCTTCGAGGTCCGACACCGGGACCTCCACTGCGCCGCAACATTCGCAGATGCCCGTCTGGGGCACGACATCGTGGCTGGGGACGGCGAGGGGCAAAGGCTCGGGCTCGGGCGTGCAGAGGATTTCCGCCGCTTCGCTCCAGGTGGGCCTGGGGGCTTCGACTTCGTTTGGGAGGGGGCGAGCGACCGCGACCGCCTTCGGATCGGCCGGAGGTTCGATCGGCTCGACGCGTTCGACAGGGCTCGGCGGGACAGCGACGGTCGCCGCCGGCTCGGGAACTTGAGCGGGGAGAGGGGGCTCCGCCGGCGCAGGGGCCGCCGCTTCCTGCTGGGCGGCCTGGATCATGGCGTTGAGTCGGGCCTCGATCTCCTCGCGGGCTTTCGCCTCGGCCTGGGCCTTGGCTTTCGCCGCTTCGACGATCTCGGTGAGCTGGCGGACCTTGTCCAGGAACTGGGCCTTGAGCCGTTCCACTTTCTGCGTGCAGTCCATGGTGATCTGGCGGGCTCCATGCCGTGCGGCGGCCTGCCCCCACAGTTCGACGGCGGCCTTCTCCGCCGCGTCGCGATCGGTCACGGCCTGGCCGGTCTCGGGGCTTTTGAGCGGCCGGGGCCTGTCCTCCTCTTCGCCGGGCAGTCTCGTCCGCCACCACCATTGGCCCGCCTGTTCGTACAGATCGCCGGGCAGGATCGCCCGCAGGACCTGTTCTTTCGCCTGGCCGGCGACGGGCTCATTCGTTTGTCTTCGCCTCGCGGGGCGGGGCTTCTTCGCCGTTTGCCTGGCGGTCGGCTCCTTGGCCTTCGCCCGGCGCGGGGCGGCGGCGTGAGAACGGACCTTCTTGGCGGCTCCCTTCCCGCTCGTGCGAGCACGTTGTCTCTTCTGCGGCGGCATGACCAGCGTGATCAATCCTTGTGTCCTTCAGCTCCGGTGTAGGCCGGCTGCGGGGACTCGAACTCGGTCTCGTTGTAAGCCCGGGTCTCGCCCTCGCTCAGCGCGGGCTGCTCCACGATCCACGGCCGGATGAACACGAGCAACTCGCTGTTGACGGTCTCTTCGGCCTTGAATCGGAACAGGCTGCCCGCCAGCGGGAGATCGCCCAGCAGCGGGACTTTGTTGATCTGCTTGCTCACTTCCTTTTTCTTCAGGCCGCCCAGGACGACGGTCTGGCCGTTCTTGACGATGAGCGTGGTGTTCGCCTCGCGCCGGTCCACGACCGGCTGCGGGTACGTCACGCCGATGCCGGCGACCTGGACCTCGCCCGTCACGACGCTGAAGACCGGGCGCAGTTGCAGCCGAATCATCTGGTCCCGCACGGCCAGGTGGGCCGTCACCTCCAGTTCGACGCCGACCTCCCGGAAGGCGGTCGAGCCGATGCTGCCGCCCAGGGAGGATTCCTGGAGCTCCTGGTAGGGGATCTCCGAGACGATCTTGAGCGTCGCCTTTTCGTCGTTGAGCACGAGCACCCTCGGGTTGGCCAGCAGCTTGGCGTCGACGTTCTCCCGCTCGGCGCGGAGCAGGGCGTCGATGTCCACGCTGTCGGTCAGCCAGCCCAGGCGGACGGCGCCGGAGGTGCTTTCGGCCTTGGGCGTCGTGCCGTTGAAGCCCACGGCGGCGAAGGGGTTCGTGTCGGATCCGCTCTGATCGAGCGGATTGCCCGCGGCGTCATAGGTCGTGCGGGTGCCGGCGGACCACTGGATGCCCAGGTCGAACCGGTCCTTGCTCGTGACGTCGTAGATGCGGGCCTCGACCAGGATCTGCGGCGTCATGCGGTCCACCTGGCGGATGAACTCGCCCATGTCCTTGACCTTCGCCTCCTTGTCCGTGACCAGAATGTGGCTGGTGCCCTCGACGTGGGAGACGAAGCCCACGTCCGATTTGAACTTCTCGAGCGATTTGACGACTTCGGCCACATCCGCGTAGGTGATCTCGAAAACCTGGGTGATCTGCCGCTCGGGGACCTTGGGCATCTCCTCGCGGGTCAACACGCGGATGATGTTCTCACCGATGACGAAGTCGAAGCCGTGCACGTCCAGAATGCTGCGGAGGGCCTCCTGCAGAGGGACGTCCGTCAGCTTGACGGTGGTCTCGCCCTTGATGTTGGGGCTGGTCACGATGTCGACGTCCGCCTGTTCGGCGATGATGCGGATCACGTCCTCGATGGGCGTCTTGCGAAACTCGACGCTGATCTTCTTCTTCAGTCGCTCCTGCAGCGGCGACTGCGCCGTCGCCCCGTTCGGGTCCTGGCCGTGCGCGGCCGACGAGGCGAGCAGAGACCAGGCGATCCAGACCGCAGTCGCGAGCTTCAACAATCCCACGCGGAGTCCGGCCACGCCGTACGCCGCATGCGAGTCCGTCTGCCACGATTCGATGACACAGGGTTTCATAGTCGTTCTCCTGATCGACCTTATTGGCCGACGGTCTGTCTCCAGGTCTGCCCGTTCCATTCGAACTCGACGCCGTCCTTGTCGATCTTCTTGACGGTCGCTCCGGAAATCTGCTCGCCCTCGTGGACCAGTTGCGTGTCGATGATCGCGGCGGGCCGGTCCTGGCTGTACAGGATGCCGCTGACGTCCAACTCGATCCGGGTCCGCTTGGGGGCAGGCTGGAGTTCCTCGGTCGTCTCAATGGCCGCAATCGCCGGCGGTTCCGCAAGCCGCATGGGGTCTCGTTCGCCCGGCTGATAGAGCGGCGGGATCTTCCACCCGATCTCGACGTCGGTGATCGGCGCCGGGGTCGTCGCCGCCGAGTTCGTGTTCTGCACCGGGACTTTCGGCGACACCTTCAACGGCTTCTTGATCACCAGCACCAGTACGATCGCCAGAAGCGGGATCAGTGCCATCATGATCTTCTGCCTGCCGTTGTCGGCCTTCTGCGTCGAGGTGTGCGTTTTGGTCTTGCGGCGTGCGACGGGCCTGGCCTGGGCCTGCGGCATCATCACCGGCGAAGGCCCGTCACTGCGGCTCTGCCTTCTCGCGGCGGCCCCGCGGAGAGTCTTGGTCGCGCTGCTCTTGGCCCTTTGCCAGGCGCTGACCGCGGGCGCCGGTGCGGCCGGGGCCTCGACCGGCTCCGGAGCGGGCGTTGGTTGCAGCGACTCCGGCGGCTTGACGATGAGCGTCGGGTCGAGCAGCTTGTTGAGGTACAGACTCAATGGGACGTTCGTTCGCGGCTTGTTCTGCGCGGGGCACGAGGTGTCGTTCCAGCCGGATGGGCCGGCGGAATTCTGGAGATGAGGGGGATAGGTCTTGACCGCGCTCATATGGCATTCCCCTGCGGCTTTTCCACCAGCACCGCCACTCCCATGTCCACACGGGGCCGTCCGTCGGTCTCCATCGGACGGTTGATCGTGAAGGTCTCCACAAACAGGACGGGATGATGCCGCTCCAGGGCGTTGAGGAAACACGCGAATTGCGGGAATCCGCCCTCGAAGTTCACGCTCAAGCGTTTCTCCGCCACGTGCTCTCGCTCCGTCACGGGACCCGTCGTCTGGGCGTTGACCGGCTTCATGCCGAACGAATCGAGCCTGGTCTCGCGGGCCAGGTCGCCGATCTCGAAGGCCAGGGCGGTCGCCTCGTTGAACCCCACGAGGAAGTCCCCGATCCGGTCCTCCATGCGTCGGACCTGCTCGGCCAGGCGGGTTTGCGTCTCAGTCTTGGCCGCGTCCAGGGCTCTGGCGTAGAGCGTCTTGGCGTCGGCGACCCGCGTTTCGAGCTGTCGCTGGCGTTCGATCTGCGGACGCAGGACCAGGGCATACGCCGCGGTCGCCAGCGCCAGGCAGGGGCCCCACACCATGGCCATGATCAACAGGTACTTGTTTCGCACTCTCATAGCTGTTGGTCCATCGCTAGTTGTTCCGGACGGTCTGCCCGGCCTTGAACACGCACTCCAGCTCGTAGAGGACCGCCTCCTGGCTGTCCAGGACGGCGGCGTTCTGGGAAACCGTGATCGTGTCCAGCATCGGACCGATCGCCGGCGACGACCGCAGGTTCTCCTGGAGTCGCTGCACCGCGTCCAGAGCGGCACCCCCCTGGCGTCCGGCGACGCTGAGCTTCAATGTGCGCACCGGAACGCTGATCTCGATCTTCGTTGCCGGGTCGCTCTGGGACGGGACCTTGCGCCGGACGCTGTCCAGCCGGGCCTCCAGGCGGGTCAGGACCAGAGCGTCCGAAAGATTGTCCGCCACCGCGTCCAGGGCGGGCGACCACTGGGTGTATCCGGCGACCGCGGCCTTGATGTCGGAGAGCCGGCCGATCGCCAGAGTCTTCTGTCGTTCGAGGGATTCCTTCTTGTGGAGCGACTCGGCCAAGTTGTTCGTCGCCGCCTCCAGTTTGCTGAGCTGTTGCTTCTCGATGGAGACGATAACCTGGCCGTCCATGTAGTAGCTGGTCATGCCCAGGCCCAGCAGCAGGGGGAGCACGACGACCAGGCACGCCATCGCGATGCCGCCGGGCCGGCAGGGAAGCGGGATCCCCTCGCCCTTGAGCAGGTCGATGGTGTACATCGGATTGCCGACGGAAGATGGAGGACTGGTAGTCGTCATAGTCAACGGCCCACTTATTAGATATGCCTCATCGCCAAACCGGCCGCCAGCGCCATGGAAGACCCGGCTTCTCGCAGCGAGGCCGCCAGTTCCGGCGTCTGATTCGCGTCGCCAGACATCGCCACGACCGGATTCCAGGGCGTCACTTCGATGTACAGCTTGGTTTGCAGCAACTCGATGAACTCGTCGATCCCGGCCAAGGCGCCGGACACCAGCAGCTTCTCGACCCTCGCGCCGGAACCCAGGGAGGCGCTGCCCTGCACCGGCGTTCCCGAGCCGTGCTGGGCCGCGTAGTACCGCAAGGTCGTCGCGACGTCTTCCACCAGTTCGGCGCAGGCGCCTTCGAGATGGTCCCACAGGAGCCCGTTTTGTTCCGATTGCCCGGCGGATTCGTCCGTGTCCAGGTTTTCGCCGACGCTTCGCTCCAGGCCGTAGTTCAGCAGAGCGGCCCGGGCGATCTCCAGGGGCACCGCGGCGCGGGACGCCAGGCGGCGGAGGATCTCGTCGCTGCCGGAGCCGATGTCGCGGACGAAGGGCCGGCCGGCCGGGTCCATGATCGCCACGGTCGTGCAGGCGCCTCCGACGTCGAGCACGGCGGGCCTGTTTCGCACGCA
>JAAYVJ010000746.1 GCA_012517265.1 Planctomycetota bacterium
CGCCGGTGTCGGCGCTGGTGGCCATCGAGGCGTACTTGGCCAGGCAGCCGGTCTTGATCCTCGGCTCCGGCGGCTTCCAGTTCTTCTTGCGGGCGGCCAGTTCCTTGGCGGTGAGCTGGACCTTGATCTTGTTCTTGGGAATATCGATCTCGATGATGTCGCCGTCCTGGAGCATGGCGATCGGGCCGCCGACCGCCGCTTCGGGGCTGATGTGCCCGACGCAGGCGCCGCGGGTGCCGCCGCTGAAGCGGCCGTCCGTGATCAGGGCGACCGACTCGCCCAGGCCGGCGCCCATGATGTAGCTGGTCGGGCTGAGCATTTCCTGCATGCCCGGGCCGCCCCGGGGGCCTTCGTAGCGGATGACGACGACGTCGCCGGGCTTGACCTTGCCCGCCAGGATGCCTTCGCCCGCCTCTTCCTGGCTGTTGAAGATGACGGCGGGGCCTTTGTGCGTGAGCATGGAGGGAGTCACGCCCGCGCTCTTGACCACGCAGCCCTTGGGGGCCAGGTTGCCCCGCAGGATCGCCAGGCCGCCGGTCTTGGAGTAGGGGTTCTCCAGCGAGCGAATGACCTCGGGGTTCTGGATCCGGGCGCTGGCGATGTTTTCGCCGAGCGTCTTGCCGGTCACCGTGAGGCAGTCGAGGTTCAGCAGGTTCGGGATCTTGCCGATCTCGTTGAGGATCGCGCTGATCCCGCCGGCCGCGTCCACGTCCTCGACGTGCACCTTGTTCGTCGAGGGCGAGACCTTGCAGATGTTCGGGCAGCGGGCGGAGATCTCGTTGATGCGGTCGAGGTTGTACTCGATGCCCGCCTCGCTGGCGATCGCCAACGTGTGCAGGACGGTGTTGGTCGAGCCGCCCATCGCCATGTCGAGCGCCAGCGCGTTGTCCATCGACTTGAGGCTGATGATGTCCAGCGGTTTGATGTCGCTCTTGACCAGCTCGAGGATCTGCCTGCCGACCGCTTTGTACAGGTTCTGCCGCTTGGGATCGACGGCGGGGATCGTGCCGTTGCCGGGCAGGGCCATGCCGATCGCCTCGGCCAGGCAATTCATCGAGTTGGCCGTGAACATGCCGGAACAACTGCCGCAGGTCGGGCAGCCGGTGGCTTCGAGCTCGTCGAGCTGGTTCTGGTCGATCTTGCCCATCTTGAGCTGGGCGACGCCTTCGAAGATGCTGATCAGATCGACGGTCCGGCCGTCCTTGGTCTTGCCGGCCAGCATTGGGCCGCCGGAGACGTAGATCGTCGGGATGTTCAGCCGGACCGAGGCCATGAGCATGCCCGGCACGATCTTGTCGCAGTTGGCGATGCAGATCAGGCCGTCGAAACAGTGGGCGCGGACCATGGATTCGACCGAGTCGGCGACGATCTCGCGGGAGGGCAGCGAGTACTTCATGCCGGTGTGGCCCATCGCCACGCCGTCGCAGATGGCCATCGTGTTGAACTCGATGGGCACGCCGCCGGCCTCGCGCACGGCCTGCTTGACGGTCTCGGCCACCTTGTTCAGGTGAACGTGTCCCGGCACGACCTCGCAGAAGCTGTTGGCGATGCCGATGAACGGTTTGTTGATGTCCGCGGCGCTCAGGCCGCAGGCGTGAAGCAGCGCCCTGTGCGGCGCCCGCTGAAAACCTTGTTTGACTGTGTCACTTCTCATGTTGAATTAGCTCCAAACCACGAACACGAAAGATGTGCACGAAAACCCCAGTGTAGCCCCCGGCGGGGGAGGAATAAAGGAAAAACCGCAGTTTTCCGAATCCCGCGACGACAATCGGCCCGTTCGTAGTGACGCCGTAAGGCGTTATCTTCCCGTACCTTATGAATACGCGGCCACGCCGGCGGCCAGCCGGTCTTACGCTTTACCGGGTGCATGACCGCAGTTGCATAAGCATCGTGGGCCGGTCGCGTTCGCGGCGCCCGTTTATCGCTTTGTGGATGCCGGCGGGGAGGAAGGGGCGGGCCTGACACGGAGTGTAGACTGTCCATCGGCGACGAGAGGCCCTCCGTCGGGATGAATGCGAAAGAGCCCTCCTCGCGAGATCGGCGATATGACGGGTTTCATGACAAGTACGGACGAATGAGGATTCCCTCGTGCCCCTCCCCGCCGGTACCCGAAACGCGACAAACGCGACTACCGGAGTTGTCGGAACACCCCAACGCCGGTGGAACTGCAAGAACGGTCAGGCACCCCGCTTTACCCTCCGACGAAGATCCCGTTTGCCTTTCTTCGCGGCTGCTCCTGCAATACCCACCGGCGTTTGGAGGTTTCTGTGTCCTTTTGGAGTGGAGAACAGGCATGGAATCGAATCGTTCAGAGCTGTCGCGTTGCGAATTCCGGGCAACCACCGCAGGCTGCGTCGCCGTCGCCTGTTTGGCTTCGGCTCCGGCTTCGGCAGGGCCTGCGCCTACGCCAAACAGGGAAGAAGTTGCCAACTCTCTAATGTGAACTGGCACATTATCCGGGGGCA
>JAAYVJ010000747.1 GCA_012517265.1 Planctomycetota bacterium
GCGGCGTCGGGTCACTGCGTCGCGGGTCCGGCCAGGGGTCGGCCGCAGTTGTCGCAGAACCTGGCGTCGGGGTCGTTCAGCTCATGGCAGCCGGGACAGGGTTTGGTCTTGCCGAGAGGGGCCCCACATCCGCTGCAGAATCTGGCGTCCACGTCGTTGGGGCGGTTGCACTTGTGGCAGCGGACCCGCTCGGCGGGCGCCGACGCGGAGGAGCCGGCCCTCAACCCTTCGCCGACGGCCGTTGCGAGCGTCTTGACCGAGTCCTTCGTACCCCCGGCCATGTAGTTGAAGGTGTCCTTGCCGACCGGGGCGAACTCCTCGGCCGAGTAGCGTGCGACCGCGCCCATGAAGCCGTAGGACGTCATGACCAGCCCTGCAAAGCCGAGGGGCAGGCCGATGAACGCGCACCAGAAGTACCGCGGCGGCTCCATGCCCCCGAAGGCCATGAAGAAGCTGGCGATCCCGATGATCGTCAGGATCGCGCCGACGACGATCAGCGAGATGCCCATCTTGCGCAGAATGCTGCGGCTCTGCTCGTGCCTCGGATCGATCTTGTCCATGGTCACTCCTTCTCTGTTCGCCTGCCGGCTCGCGGGCCGATCGTTTTGTCGTCTCTCTTCTCCACAAGACGCACGACGCGGTGAAAAAGATCAAGGAAAACCGCCGGTTCCTGTCCCCATGCGCCCTGTCGGGGTCGTCAGCCGAACCGGGCCGCGAACCTCTTGGCCAGGTCCTCCAGAAGGGCCTTGGTGATCTGATCGGCCCCTTCGACGGTGACGCGGACCACGAACCGGCCCGGGACGATCGGCGTCACCTCGACCAGCACCCGCCTGTCAGCCATGGATTTGCCCAGCAGCCAGAGGCCTTCCCTGGGTTCCCAGGCGTCGGTCAGCTCGATTCCCGCGCCCTGGAAGACCCTCAGCACGCTTGCGACGATCTTGCCCTGCTCCCGCTGAACGGGCCATTCGCGGTGCGGCCCCCCTACCGTCGGTTTGGCCATCCCCGGCCGCATCGCCCCGGCCAGCTCCTCGGCCCGCCGGGACCCCGACCCCTGGCACCCGCCGAGCAGGACGCACGCCAGAAAGACCACGACGATTCGACCGCCGACCTGTTTGTTCATGCGACGACTCCTCAAAGAGGGGCTCACAGGAACGAGGATCGAAATCGGCACTCCGGTTCCCGCCTGGGCCGCTCCATCATACCCCCAAAAGGATAAGCGCGGCTCACAGGGTCGTCAAGAACGCGCGGGCGTCTCTGCCTGTCCGGCCGTCGCCTGCTCTTCGACGCGAGGCGACCCCTCTTGGCGCAGAACGAACAGCCGGACAGAGCGGGCGTCACAGGAATGTTCACATTCGAGACACTTTTTCCTCTCGCCGCAAGTCCCTCGGGAATCGCGTCTTAGGAGAAACAAACAAATAATGTTTATCGCAAATACAACAATAATTGTTGACAAGCCCCGCCTGCCTGATAAACTCATATGGTAGTTGGTTCTGCACAGAACAGAACCAGGGGTCTGAGCGAGACCTCGCGAGATTCGGCATCTTGTTGATGACTGACGCAACCACTGTGTTGAGGAGATGGGAGAATGCGACGCCTCAGCAAGCAGCCAGCGGAACGGGACCTGCGGCGCGCCCCCCTGCATCGGGACGGGGCCGACCTGCTCAAACGACAAACGGACCTGCTCGCCGGCCTGGATCGGACCCTGCTGACCCTCTACGTCCAGGCCGGGTGCAACTGCCACCAGCTCGGCCGCCTGACCGGCATGAACCGGTCCTCCGTCGGCCGAAGGATCCAGAGGATCCTCCGCAGGCTCTCCGACCGCACATACCTGGCGTGCCTGGAGAGCCGCGATCGGTTCAGCGACGTGGAGATGGACGTTCTGCGCGACCATCTCATCCGCGGCTTGTCCCTGGCGCGGATCGCCAGGGACTCCGGCCTGTGCTACTACCGCGTCCGCGCGATCGTCGAGAAGGCCAGGGACCTGTCATCCGGGTCGGGCTCGTAGCCTGTGCGTCCGGGGTCCGTCAGCAGCTTTCAGGAGCGAAGGGAGAACCACATGGCAACCTACACGGTTTCGAAACAGTTCGTCTGGCAAGGCCCGTTGAGCGAACGGGCGGTGCGCGTCTGTCGCATGTTCGGCCTGACCGTCGATCGGCTCACGTCGGGCGCCCCCTGCCACAAGTGCAAGGTCCGCATCCGGCCGGGGGACATCGTGTACCTCACAGGCCCTTCCGGCGCAGGCAAGAGCGTCCTGCTTGGCGAGCTCAAGCGGTGCGTGCCCGCCGAGGATGCGATCGATCTTGCCGACATTGAATTGCCCGACGATCGAACGGTGATCGACTGCTTCGGCGACGATCTCGTCGCCAGTCTCCAGACGCTCAGCGCGGTCGGACTGGCGGACGTTTTCTCCATCCTGAACCGTCCTTCGCGGCTCAGCGACGGGCAGAAGCATCGCTTTCGCCTGGCGCAGGCTCTCGCCTCGGGCCGGCCCTTCGTCTTGGCGGACGAATTCTGCAGCGAGCTGGACCGCATCACCGCCGCGACGGTCGCGTTCAACGTGCATCGCTTCGCCAAGCGGGCCGGACTCACGCTGATTCTCGCCTCCGGCCGCGACGACATCCTGATCGACCTGGCCCCCGACGTGCTGATCTCCAAGGACTTCAGGGGACAGGCCCAGGTGATCTACAAGGAGAACGTTTGATTGTTGATTTCGGATTGTGGATGGTTGATTGAAGGACACGGTCGATTGCCTCTGCAATCAACAATCAACCGTCACACATCAACAATTCTCTTCGGAGGGTTTCTGATGCACACATGCTCGATCATGCGATCGCTCGAACTGGTCCCTGGGGACATGAGCGACTACGCGCAACTGGCCTGGCACCATTACCGCCAGGAGCGACCGGTTGCGGTCAAGGCGGTGTACGCATTGCGGCCCGCAAAGCCGCTGGGTTCATTCGGACGAAGGCCCGCCGGAGTCATCGTCTACACGATGCCCAACCCTCGCGTGGAATTGCGAACCGTCGCCACCGGGGGCCGTTTCGCCGGTCTGGATCGCCAGACGGCGCTGTCGCTGCTCAACCGCAGCGTCCGGTGCGTCGCCCGGGTGATCGTCGAGCCCCGGCTGCGCGGCATCGGCCTGGCCACTCGCCTGGTGCGCGAGACCATGCCGATGATGAACGTCCCGATCGTCGAGGCGCTGGGCGTCATGCCGCTGGTGAACCCCTTTCTCGAACGGGCCGGCATGAAGGTCTTCGAACCGCGGGCGCCGGTCGAGCACGTCACGTTGATCGAGGCGTTCAGTGCGGTGGACGTGGAAGAGAGCGAGCTCGTGTCCCCTCAGGCCGTGCAGGACCGGCTCGACAGACTGACCGGCCTTCAGGCGGCGTTCATCGAGCGGCACATCGCCGAGTTTCTCAAGAGCCACGGCACGCGGCGGACGATGCCGCCGGGCCTGGAGCGGACCCGCTACCTCCTGGGCAAGCTGACGCACCGCCCCTCGTACTACATCTGGTTCAATCCCTTGATGACGGAGACCAAGCCATGAGAAGAACGACGATCAAACGCATTCCTCTGGACCGACTGGAGCCCCATCCGGACAACCCCAACCGCATGAGCCGGGCGAACGCCGAGAAGCTCCTGCGCAACATCGAGCGGACCGGGCGGTACGAGCCGCTTGTGGTTCGCCCCTGTCCCGGCCGGCACGGATTCTACCAGATCCTCAACGGCCGGCACCGCTGCGAAGCGCTTCGCAAACTCGGGCTCGCCGCCGCGGACGTGGTCATCTGGGACGTCGATGACGAGCAGGCCGACATTCTGCTCGGCACGCTGAACCGGCTCGGCGGCCGGGACAGTCTCGACAGAAAGCTCGCTCTGCTTCGACGCCTGACCGGGCGAATCCCCACCCGCAAGCTGGCGAGGCTGCTGCCCGGCACGCTCGGCCAGATCGAGCGGCTCACCGCTTCGCAGCCGCTCTCGCAGACGACGGCCCGACAGGCCTGCGCGTTTGCCAAGGCGATGGTGTTCTTCGTGGACGACGGGCAGCAGCGACGGATCGAAGAGGCCCTCTCGGCAGCCGAGCGCCCGGCGGAGGGGCAGGGCCGGGCCGCCAGAAGGGCCGCCGCTCTCACGCAGATCGCGTTGCGATTCCTGGAACCCTCGGGCGACGAGTCCAAGGTCGGCCGCTCCTGATCAAGCCGGGATCGCGTTCTTTGACAAGTTCACAACGAGCTACTCTTTTCTCTTCCACCGCCGATCCCCGGCGCAGCAACATGGGATACGCGCTTATCGATAACCGAGGGATGAATCGACGGAGAGGGTGCTGCAGGGGATTCTACGTACACCGCGGAGTCGGGTCGTCCGGGGCATGGGGTACGTCATGAGACTCGTCGTGCTTCTCCGACACCGATTCCGAGTCCTCGATCAGACCCATGCCGAGGGCCCGTTTGATTAGTTCCACGAGGCTGCAGACCTGGAGTTTGCGCATGATGTTCTTGCGATGGACGTCGATGGTTCGCTTGGAGCGATGCAGATAGGCGGCGATGTCCTGGCTGGTCTTGCCGGCCAGGATCAACTGAAGAATCTGAACTTCCATGTGGGTCAGGGCCCTCTGGGAACGGGGCACCGAAGCGTTGCGATCCAGTTGCGCCTCGATCGCTTCACGCAGGCGATCCGACGGCACCGGCTTCTCCAGACAATCACAAGCCCCGGCTTTGACTGCCTTTACGGCCAAAGGCACCGCGGCTCGCTCGACGATGGCCAACGTGGGAACCCAAGGGGCCATGCGTCGGACCTGCGCCAGCAATCCCAAACCTTCTTCTTCCACCCCTTCGAGGTCCACGATCAGGATGTCGCAGGGCGTGGCGGACAATTTCTCCAGGCAGTCCCGGCACTTGGAGAAGTAGCCGATCTGCCTGTCCCCCCATCCCAGCGCCGTCTCCACCATTTGCCGGACCTGAGGGCCTTTCGCATAGCAGCAAATCCGCCTTCTCGATCCGTTCTTCATGGTCCCACGTTGCAGAAATGGTATCTACCGGACTGTTCCACTGTCTCCCCTGCCTTCGGGCAGCAATAGTGCCTCACAAATTCGCTGCGGTCTTGGGAGGTTGCCCACGTTCCCATCGGCTCCAAAGTCACCGCGGTTGCGACGACAACACCGCATGTTGCCGCACTGCCATTCAGTAAAGGCGTCTGTCAAGTGCTGAACGTAGATGAAAAAGTGGGCGGTTTAAGTGAAATAGCAAAAAAATCTCAAGACGCCGGCATCTTCCTATACAGCTACTTGCGGCTACAGTTCGTTTTGGAAGCCTGCATCGTCACGATTTCGGCGGGCACCCGCCTAGCGCTCATGTCGATCCTGCTCCATAGCCCCACCTTGATTCAGCCAACTCAAACACCGCGAAGATATCCAGCCGAAGAGGAGTCTGCCATCCGTACAAGTAGGTATTTTTATTCGATAGCCGCAATTCTTGCACGCTCTGAGAATTCTCCCTCTTGTTCCCAGCAAGACGCTGGGGTATTTGGCCGGTCAGCCAGTCTCTGCGTGTTCCCGCCAAAGGACCAAGCGGGCGGGGCTGTTGGGCCCCGCCCTGGCAGCCCCGGCCTCATGAGTCGCGCTTCGTGATGGTCTTTGCCCCCGTCAGAACCGATAGTACAAGGCCATCGACAGCACGGGGTAGATCCGGATCGCGTCCAGGTCGTCCTCGATCTCCCTCTCTTCCTCCGCCAGGTCCGCCAGCAACGCCGGGTTGTTGGCGAACGGGCCGGTGGCCCGGAGGTTCACGTTCGGCGAGCCGATGAACGCCACCCCCGCCTCGGTCATGAATCCCCAGTGGCCGTTCGAGGAGAGCGGGTTGCCGAACCCGATGCCCACGTACGGCGCGACGTCGTCGAAGTCCGAACTGCCGCGGAGGCTGCCCAGGTCCGCCGGATCGTAGACCGAGCCGCCGATCTCGATGGGCTGGCTCGACGCCGCGTCCAGGGTGATGTCGCTGTTGTTGAAGACGACCCCCGCGCTGACGCGGAACATGCCGGAGAAGGGGTACCAGTCCACGGCCAGCATGGGATTGAGCAGGTCGACGTCCACGTCGTAGTCGATGTCGCTGAACTCGGCCTGGAAGTCGAAACCGAATCCCTGGACCCCGCCGCGAAGGTGCACGTTGGGCAGCAGGTCCGTCGTCAGCTCGCCCCCGATGCCCAGGCTGCCGGCCTTGGCCCCGATCGCCCAGTCCTCGAACGCAGCACCCGCCACACCGGTCAGCGAAAGCGTCATCGCGACGACCCCAAGAGCCACGTACATCCTGCGTCCCATGACACACCTCCCTGTGCAACGTGCAACAATCGGCTGCCGGCGATTCACTTGAACCGCCCGCGGATCTCCCAAATGGAGCACACCATAGAGCCCCGGCCCCCACACGTCAATCGCCAAATCGCGGCTCTCTTCGACGACAGATACCCCGCGTCGATCCTGACGCTCTATCCCCCCGAAGACCTCGACCTCGACATCCTGGCCTTCACCACAACCGCCGGCGACGTTGCTTACGCCTTTGGTCGGGGCTACGGTCCCATCCTTTACAGCAACATTTGGATGACCCGCACGCCGGGCTATCGTTGGTACCCCTGAGTCCGCTTTCGATGATGGAACGGCGCGTGGGGGCTTGCCCATGCCTGGGGACTCTGTCCCCAGACCCCTGGGATTTTCCGCTTTGAGCCGGCAACAGGCTCATCTCAAGCAGGCGACGCGTCGCGAACGGCGCGTCGCCCTGTCACCGGCCCGTCACAGCGCTCGGGTTGCCTCCCGGCAGAGCCCTATCCTCTATGACGGCACGGTTCAGGATATCATATGCCACCTATCTCCGCAAGGAGATTCTGCCGACAGGGACGTTCCGGATATGCCCGGATTCCCCGGCTCGACCCGATCGGAGGTGGAAGTCCACGCCTGCGGATGCTGACGATTCCAGGGCCCCTGGATTCCTGCTTTCGCAGGAATGACGGGGTCCAGGCAATTGGTAGATGACACCCGTCCTTTCCGATCGACCTGTTACTGGCTCAACGCGACAAATCCCAGGGGTCTGGGTACAGAGTCCCCAGGTGCTCGCCTTACGTCGCGCCGCCCTTGCTGATTCTGCGACGCAGACGCTCGCGATCCACGGTCCAGGCGATCAACAGCAGTCCGACGACCACGCAGGATGCCCCCAGCGTGTAGTGGAACGCCAATACGTCGTGATTGCGCTGACGGATCAGATTCTCCGTCCAGCCGTAGAGATCCTGTGTTGCCTCTGACGGAATTGGACATTCCCGGATTGTGAGTGAGAGAGTAGATTGGCCGTCACTTTTTGAAAGGGAATGTTCATGACGACACGACGACAGTTCACCGGTTCCGAGA
>JAAYVJ010000748.1 GCA_012517265.1 Planctomycetota bacterium
ACATCCCGCCGGCGGCCAATGGGCAGGGCTACGGAGCCACCCGCATTCGCACGTCGTGGTCGCCCATCCTGAACCATGCGAATATCGATCTGGCGTTCAGCGGCCACACGCACCGCTTCGCCAGGATCGACCCGAACGATTCGGACCATCCCTATCCGATCCTCGTCAACGCACCCGACATGGCGGTCCATGTCGAGGTGTCGGAGGATCGGCTTGCCGTCACGGTCAAGAGGACCGACGGCTCGATCGTGGATACGCTCTTTGTGAAGCCTCGCTCGGTGGAATAGACCACGCCGAGGTGCTCGGGCGGATGGGCCCAGGACAGATGGCTGCCGCAAGTGCTGCTCTGCACGCATCTTGCGTCAACAAGCCGAATCTGGTATACTCAGGAGCGATCCTCAGTGAGCCGAAAAGAATGGAAAAAGACAGCCGGGCGACAGAACAGACGGGCACCGCGGCGCATCTAGGTCCTGAAGTTGCCGTTGAGCAGTCTGTCCCTGTCTCCGCGGAGGACAGCCTCGCGCTGGCCGGGCGGCTCCGGCGGGGCGAGCAGGCGGCGGCAGGGGAATTCGTGGACCGATATTATGAGCGGGTGTACCTGTTCATGCGGGCCATCGGCCATGACCGCCAGATCAGTGAAGATCTGACCCAGGAGACGTTCCTGCGGGCTTGGCACCATATCGGGCAGCTCCGGGACGGCAAGGCCCTCAACGGCTGGCTCTTTCGCATCGCCGGCAATGTGTCCAGGCTCCACCGGAGGCGGTATAAGGGCAGAGGCACCGTCAACATCGACGGGTTCGAGCCGGCGGCTGCCGGGCCGGATGAGTCCTTGAGAGTCGGTCAACAAGAGCAGTTCGATCATCTCCAGCAGGCGGTCGCCAGGCTGCCCTGGAAGCTCCGGCAGGCGGTCGTGCTGCACTACATGGAGCAACTGACGATCACCGAGGCGGCCGAGACCGCCGGTATCCGGGAAGGGACGTTGAAGAGTCGATTGAATCGAGGGCTGGAAGCGTTGAGAAAGGAAGTGGCGGACGAATGACGGCGGACGTCGCTTACCGCTTCCGCCGACCGGAAGGGACGAAACGGACATGGGAACTCAGAGAATCGAAGATCTTCTCAAGGCGTTGGCCAGGCATGGCATCGAGCGCGCCCGGCCGGGACTGGCCCAAGAGATCAAGGCTCGGATCCCACGGCGGCTGATCCCGAACCGCGCCGACATCATCGGCCTGATCGCCCACCTGCGAATCAACCGCTTGGCTGCCGCCGCGACGATCCTCCTGACCTTCCTGGTGGTCGGCGGCCTGCTGGGAGGCCGCGAGGCGGTGGGCAAACAGATGCTCGAGGACAGCAAGCTGCTCCTCCAATACACGCTGGGCGGCAAGAACGCCGGTCGCGCCCGGATCATCGAGAGCCTCATGGACTTCCGCAACGACATGGCCGCCCAGGGCCGCGAGGCGGTCTGCTATCCTGATCGGGCCAACCTCGATGATCGTCTGGCGATCCTGATGTACTGGAAGCTGTCGGACGACAGATACGGCGTCGTGTTGGGTGACCTCTCGACACGAACAGTCAGCGGAGATATGCTGATTCGTCTCCAGACCTATATGCTGGAGAAGCAGCTCAAGAAATAGGGTGCTCGATCCGGTTGTTTCGGTTCGCGTCAGGAGACCACGTCCGACAAAGGGTCGCCCGTCAGTGGGCGGCTCCTGGAGTCCGGATACGCCGATTTCGCAAGGGGAAAGGGGCTTGTCATGGCCAGGCGCAGTGGCTTTACGCTGATCGAACTCCTGGTGGTTATCGCCATCATCGCATTGCTGATGTCCATCCTGATGCCATCTCTGGCGCTGGTCAAGAAGCAGGCCCAGTCCGTCGCGTGCATGTCGCGGCTCAAGAGCTGGGGAATGCTCTTCAAGTTGTACACCGACGACAACAAGGGGTATTTCAACGAGGGCTGGGGGTATGCAGATCATCCCCAGAACGCCGGCAAGTCGGGCGAATACGGCCTCTGGATGAATGCGCTGCGTCCCTACTACAAGGACGAGAAGATGCGGTTCTGCCCGACTGCGACGCGAGAAGTCGAGAGCAGCGCCGACTGGGGCACCTTCAAGGCCTGGTACCGGGATCTCGCAAACCGCTACCCCGCGGCCGGGGAGGCCATAACAAAGCACTTTGTCGGCAGCTATAGCATCAACAACTGGACCAACTACATGGTGGCCGACCGAGGCGCCCGCAAGAAGGACTGGTTCTGGAAGAACACCTCCAACGTCCCCAAGGCCAGCGAGGTTCCCCTGTTCGGCGACAACACCTGGCATGACGCCTGGCCGCTGGACACCGATGCGCCGGTGCAGTTTCCCTTCGACTACGGCTGGGGCGACAAAGGCACCTCCGGCGAAATGAACCAATTCTGCATTGATCGGCACAACGGCTGGACCAACCTGGCGTTCGCAGACTGGTCCGTTCGGCACGTCGGCCTCAAGGAGCTCTGGACGCTTCGCTGGCACCGCGCGTTCAGAGTCAACGGCCCTTACACCAGGGCTGGGGGCATGGTGTCGAGCGACTGGCCGGTGTGGCTGAGGAAGTACAAGGACTATTGACGGACGCTACCGCGTCGCCAGCGTTTGACGCGCGGGCGCGGCGCCGGCATCGGTGCTCAGGCGAAGAGCTCGGACATGGCGGATGACCATGTGGGCCGCGGTCTTCACCGCGTGGTCCGCATCCCCTCGCGCACGGTGATGCAGGATATCCAGATTGATCGGCAGGGGGCTGACCCGCCCGAGCAACAACGCGGAGAAGTAGACGACGAACGGATCCGGCTGGGCCGTCCGCAGATGTCTGTCCATCATCTCCACGACCGCCAGGACCGACGGATGAGGCGATTCCCATCTCTCGGATCTCGCCAGGGGCAAGAGACGCCACAAGCCGTGATAACAGTAGGCGTACTGCTCATGCGGCATGTTCGTCGGGATGAAGAGCTTGTTGCGGGCCAGAATGTAGAAGGGATAGACGAAGGGGGAGGATTCTGGAGGGTGTTCGATGCTCAGAAACGCGCGGATGCCGGCGTACCAAGGCAAGCGATTGAGGCTTTCGACCAAGGCCCAGCACAACGCCGCGTCGCGTTCAATGGTCTGGCGGACCGCCTGGTAGACCTGTTCGCATTCGGTTTCCAGGGCACAGAAGATCTCCAAAGCCACAGGAGCCGACTTGGGACAGGCCAGAGACTCCACCAAGCACTTCTTCGAAGGCGATTCGGTCAACCAGCGGAGGGCGTCTTCCGTGACCTTCGACGGCCAAGGCGCATGTCTGAGGCGTTGAACGGCATGGGTGAGCTCAGCAGCGTGCATCATGTTCTCCTTGTCCGCCGGCCTGCGGCAGACGCCCGGGGTATCGACCGGCAGAAAGGACTCGACGTTTCCTGATTGCCACCCGACGGTTCCCGGGGTATTATGTTGCTCAAAAGAACCATTTGCACAAAATAGTGACGAGCCAGAATAAAGTCAATATTCAGCATGCTAGGCCTGGAAACGGCCCAGGAGGCGAAACAGCCATGGAGGCCCAATATGGTCACTGTAGTGACCATATTGGAGAGTGCGGCGTATGACTATTTGGCTCTAAGGATTGCCAAATATCGATTTTGAGGCCACAATAGACGCCATATCATTACGGGAGTCGTCCATGAAGGTCGAAAGTCGTCTCAAGGAGGTTCTGGGCGAGCACGGATTGGACCATCACGGGGTCATCCAGGAGATCGCTCAGGCGGTCGGTGTCAATCGTCACACAATCGCCAAGCTCTACAATGACCGCTCACCGGGCGTGACGTTCACCCTGTTGGGCCGCCTGTGCAACTGGCTGGTCACCAACGGCGTTCCGGCCGACGAACTGCCCGGGGCCTTGTTCGGCGCGGGGCGGGCGGCCCTCTGGACCGCGATCGCCCGTCACCGCGGCGATGCGACGATCTACTTGGGGGAGTACCAGTCCACTCGCGACGACGAAGTCCTGTATCGCTGGATCTCCCGCCGGGACGCCAGCGTGGCCGCCCGGATCGTCCAGCGACTGTCCGCGGGCACGGAGGGGGGATCGCCGCCCCCCACCCTGGGGTTCGAGTACATCCCATTTCGATACTCTCCGATAGATCACATCGTCGATCCGCAAGTCCTCACGGAGGACATATCCAGGACCCAGACGGTCTTTGAACGAATTCAGGAAGGCGCCAGCGCCCGCACGACGATCATCATCGGCAGCCAACGGGTCAACTACCTGCTGGAGTTCTTCGTGGCGGACCTGTTCGGATGCCGGCCGTTCACATCGCCTTCCGAGAAACCGTCCGTACCGTTCTTCAGCGTGTACCGACCGAGCGATCAGAACACGCCGAGCTGTTTCGGCGGGACTGAGAACCCGTTTCGCACCAGGGACAAATCCCGCCCGGGACTGCACTACCTCAACGATCGCGGCCAATGGGAAACCTGTCCCTGGCTGCGGGACCGGCAGGACGCGGGGATCGTGATCACGCTCAGAGAGCATCGGCGGGGCTCCATCGTGTTGGCCCTGTTCGGCTTCTCGGGCTGGGCCACCGAGGCGGTCGGCGACCAGTTGGTTCTTCGGGAGGACCTGTTCTGGCCGCCCGCGGTCAAGCTCAAGAGTCGCGAAGTGGGCGTCTTCGTCTGCCAGTTGACACGTGACACATCGGAGGGCGGCGACGTCGAGCAGGGCCGCATGCAACCGGCTTCCTGTGAGGTGATTCCTCTTGGAGCGAAGATCATCGAGGAGTTGTTGCGATAGAAAAATCGAGGGCTGCGTCAGTCGTTGGCGCAGCCCAAAAGGAAGCATCCCTGCCGAATTCTCTTGATCGAGGCGCTGCGACGTCCGGCGTCGGTGCACCTCGTATTTCTCAGTAGATGATCGCGGTGGTTTCCTCGATCTTCTTGATGATCTCCCCGGCATCGGAGGGGTTCGACACGTAGCCGTCGAAACCCTTGTGCATAAGGGCGGCCGCTTCCTGGCTGCCCAACTGGTTGGCCAATGCCACGATCTTGATCGTTGCCAGGTCCTCGCTGCCCCGGATGCTGGAGCAGATGGCGTGTGCGTCGATGCCATTGTTCAGGAGGTTGATCAGCACAACGTGCGGCGCGAACTTCTGAGCGGCCGCTCCGGCCTCGAATCCGTTGCGGGCCACCAGAACGTCGTACCCGCCGCGAGTCCGCAGGCTCTCCTGCAGACCCAAGCCGGACCCTTCATCGCTATCGAGAACCAGCACGCGGAGCTTGCCGGCCGCCAAAGCCTCGGTGGGCATGTTGTTGGCTTTCATGAAACGGATCAACTCGTTGAGGGGGATCCGCCGATCCTTGCTGCCCGGGATGCGATAGCCCTTGAGCTGGCCCGAGTCGAACCACTTCGAAACGGTTCTTGGCGCGACGTTGCAGATCTTCGCAACGTCGCCGGTCGTCAGTACGTTTCTTCCTTTTGCCATAGTCTATGATTCCCGAATAAGCCTGTTGCTGCCGCATTGTCTTTCGACCCGAAAGCAGCGGGCATTTAGCCGGGCGTTGAGAATTCCCCCTGCATCCTGGCCGCCCCGGACCCTTGAGCAGCCCTGCGTCCGATAAGACATTGCCGAACCTCTCGTGATCGCCCATCAAAAGCGCGAGAGGAGTTCCCTTTGGGGATCGCCGCCCTTACAATGTCCCTTCAGAACGAACGTCACAACTGGGACCTGGAGCTTGCCATGCGAATACCCTTGTCACGGCCGGACATCACGGAGCAGG
>JAAYVJ010000151.1 GCA_012517265.1 Planctomycetota bacterium
CCGGATTGATGTTGTGGCCGATGACCAGGCCGCCCGGCCGGAGCTTGGGCAGCAGTTTGTTCAGGTAATCGAGGTACCCTTCCTTGTCGGCGTCCAGGAACAGGATGTCGACGGGCCCTTCGACCTGGGCGACCTTCTCATGCGCATCGCCCTCGACGAGGGTCACGAGATCCTCGACGCCGGCCTTCCTGAAGTTCTCGCGGGCCATCGCCGCGCGTCGGGCGTCGATCTCGAACGTGGTCAGCTTGCCGCCGGTGGCTTTGAGCGCCAGGCATTGCCAGATCCCCGAATACCCGTTGGAGGTCCCGATCTCGACGATGTGTTTGGCCCCGACGCTCTCAGCGAGGATCCGCAGAAGCCGCCCGTCCTCGACGGGCACATTCATGTTGCCCCCCCGCTGCGTGCGGTCCATTTCGTCGAGCACGGCGAGAATCGTCTTCTCGGTCTGTCCCTTGGCCAGAGGCGCCTGGCTCTGGATGCCCTGCCCGCCCCGGGGCCCCATGCCGGGCCCGCGTCTGCCGCCCGGGCCGGGTTGGGCCAGAAGCAACCCTGCGACAGCCAGCACGACGGCCCCGGCCGAACCGATCCACGCTCTCTTCGACATAGATACCTCCTTTCCCCGGGCGCGCTGGCACAGGCGGTCGAGAACGACCCCAATGAGTCGCCCGCTAATTAGTGCCTCGACATGGAGGGCGGTTACAGCTTTTTCCCCGTTATTGACAATGACGACCGCAGGAGCTAGAAGTTGTGCGATCCGGCGGACGGTCCGCGGACGAAGATCGATCCGGCACAGAGCAGTCATGCGCGGACCGCGTCCGCGAGGGAACCATCCGAGCGACGGCCGCACTCCGTCGTCCGAAGTCTCGGCGGGAACGAGTGCTTGGGAGACCCTGCGAATGCTGACCATCTCGAAGAACCGTGCCAAGACCGGTCCTGTTGCGCTGCTCGTCGCAATCACGTTGCTGCTTTGGCTTGGCAGCAAGTGGTACTACCACGATTGGTTCTCCAATCCATTCAAATACGTGGCCAAAACAGCCTCTCTGACGGCCACGATCCTGATGTGCGTAAGCATCATCCTCTCGACGCGTCTGCGTGTGATCGAGGACTTCTTTGGCGGACTGGACAAAGTCTACCAGCTCCACAAGCGTCTGGGCCGCGCGTCGTTCTTCATCATACTGCCGCATCCGCTGTTTCTTGCGGCAGACCAGCTTCCGCACTTCAGCGGCTTCCTTCGCGCCATGTGGTTTCAGCATCCCTCGGGAGACTCCTACCTGTGGGGACAGAACTTCGGCGTCGCCGCCATGCTGCTGTTCGCCGGGCTGATCGCCGTGACCCTCTGGATCAGGATCCGCTACCATCGCTGGAAGAAGAGCCATGAGTGGTTCGGGCTTGTCTTGTTGCTGGTGGTCGTGCACATCATCCTGGTCGATGCCGACATCGCGGCGTATCCGCTCTTGCGGATTTGGATGTATGCGATCCTCTTGCTGGCGACGGCCGGTTTCGTGTACATTCGATTCCTCTATCGCGTCTGTGGCCCGCATTTCCCCTACGCCGTGGCGCACATCGAGAAGGTCAGAGATATCTTCGAGATTACATTTGAGCCCCTCGGCAAGAAGATGGATTTCAGGCCGAGCCAGTTCGTCTACCTCGTCGTTCACAAGGAGGGAATCACCCCGGAACCACACCCCTATTCGATCGCCTCGGGCTACGGCCTTGGGGCTCGCTTCAAGCTGGGGATCCGACAAGCAGGCGACCACACGCGCACGTTGGACCGCCTGGCGGTCGGCGATCGAGTGACCGTGTACGGGCCCTACGGCCATTTCAGCGACAGGTTCCTGGCGGGCGAACGCGACTGTGTCTTCATCGGCGGGGGGATTGGCATCACGCCCTTCCTGGGGATGTGGCACGTGGCTCTCCACTCGGAGGACCGGTGCGATCCCACGGAAATCCCTCCGCGGCTCACGCGACTCCATCCCGAGATCATCCGAACATGGAGGAGTCCTCTGGTAAGCCTGTTCTACGTCTGCCGCACGAAGGAAGAAGCCAGCTTCGACGACGATATCCGACACGAAGTCACAAGCAGTCAATTCCACGGATTCGAGGAGTTCGAGCGAAGAGGCCACCACTATGAGCTGTTTCTCAGCTCCGTTCAGGGCAGGATTACCGCCGAGCACGTGAATCGACAGGTCAAAGGGGGCTTGATCGACAAATACATCTTCCTCTGCGGTCCGTCTCCCATGGTCGCATCATTGGTCTTGCAGATCAAAGCCATGGGAATCGACGATCGTCAGATCATTGTCGAAGACTTCAATCTCGTCTAACCGGGTCTTCGGGACCGGCGGCCCCCGTAGCCCGGACCAGCCGCTCTCGGCTCACCGTCATTCGTGGCGCAGCGCCACGATCGGGTCGACCTTGGCGGCGTGAATCGCCGGGTAGAGGCCGAAGAGAATTCCGATGCTGATGCTGATGAACAGCGGCAGCAGAATCCCGTTGAGAGTGACCACCGTGGGCATATTCGAGAAATGGGTGATCAGGCGGGGAATCAGGACGCCGATGCCCAGGCCGATCAGGCCGCCGAACATGGACAGCACGCAGGTCTCGATGAGAAACTGGTAGATGATTTGGCGTCGCTTGGCGCCGATGGCCCGACGGATGCCGATCTCACGCGTTCGTTCGGTCACCGAGGCCAGCATGATGTTCATGATGCCGATGCCGCCGACCAGCAGGCTGATCCCGGCGATCGAGCCCAGCACGATGTTGAACGTTCGCTTGGTGGCTTCCGTCTGCTTGAGCAAGGCCAGCGGGACGCTGACGACGAAGTCCTTCTTCTTGTGAAACAGCCCGAGCATCCGCTCGATGCCCGCCGCGGCGGGCTCCACGTGCCGGGAGTCGTCCACCTGGACGATGATCTGGTGCAACTCGACCCGTTCCCGCTCGAACGAGCCGCTGGTCATCCGGGCGAAGATGTCGCCGTAATACCGGCGCGCGACCTCCAGCGAGATGTAGACGTCGGCCTCCTGGTCGGGGATCTGGATGTTGCCGGCCTGGCCGCTTTCGCTGCGGACGATGCCGACGACCTCGAACTCGTTGCCCCCGATGCGGAGGGTCTGCCCGATGGAGCCCTGGGTCGCCAGGAGCTTTCGGGCGCCGAACTCGGTCAGCACGGCCACCGGGGCCTTCTTCTCCTCGTCGGATCGCAGGAGCACGCGACCGGCCTCGATGTGTCGCGGAACCAGTTCGAACCACTCGGGAGTCGTCCCCACGACGCGCAGTTCCATCGATCGCTCGCGGAGACGCGCTTCCTTGCGGATGATCTTGACCGGCGCGGCCGCTTTGACCTGCTTGAGGCTCTCGGCGATCCGGCGGTAGTCGTCGTAGGTCAGACCGTAGACGCTCATGGAATTGCGGGTCACCACGGTCTGGTCCTGCTCGGCCGGCTTTATCGAGTTGATGATGATGTTGTTGCTTCCCAGCCGCCGGATGTTCTCCACGGCCTGCTTGCTGGCGCCCTCGCCCACCGAGAGCATGGCCACCACGCTTCCGACGCCGAACACCACGCCCAGCATCGTCAGGAACGACCGCAGCTTGTGCAGCAGCAGGTTCTCGATGCCCAACCAGATGTTTCTCGCGAATTTGGTCTGCTTCATCGCATCCAGCCCTGCTGTGAATCTCCGCTCATTCAAGCGACGCGTGCGTCGCCGCTATTCATGTCTCAACGCCACGATGGGATCGACCTGGGCGGCGTGCAGCGCCGGGTACAGGCCGAACACGATTCCAATGCTCATGCTGATCACCAGCGGCAGCACGACGCAATACCCCCTCATCACCGTCGGCATCCCCGAGAAATGCGTGATCAGGAAGGGGATCAGGACGCCAATGCCCAGGCCGATCAGACCGCCGATCATGGAGAGCACGACCGTCTCGATGAGGAACTGCATGATGATCTGGCGACGCTTGGCGCCGATGGCCCGCCGGATGCCGATCTCCCGCGTCCGCTCGGTCACCGCGGCCAGCATGATGTTCATGATGCCGATGCCGCCGACCAGCAGACTGATCCCGGCGATTGAGCCCAGCACGATGTTGAAGGTCCGCTTGGTGGCTTCGGCCTGCTTGAGCAGGGCCAGCGGAACGCTCAAGGCGTAGTCCTTCTTCCTGTGGAACCGCTCCAGCATCCGCTCGATGCCGGCGGCGACCGCTTCAGCGTGCTTGGGGTCGTCGACCTGGACGATGATCTGGTGGAGCTCGACCTTCTCGCGTTCCTCCGAGCCGGCGGTCCGCTTGGTGTAGATGTCGCCGAAATACCGCTGGGCGACCTCCAGCGGGATGTAGACGTCGATCTCCTGGTCGGGGACCTGGATATTGCCGGCCTGGCCGCTCTCGCTGCGGATGATCCCGATCACCTCGAATTCATCGCCCCCGATGCGGAGGATCTCCCCAACCGAGTTTTCCGTGGCCAACAGCTTTCTGGCGCCGAACTCCGTGAGCACGGCCACCGGGGCCTTGCGGTCCTGGTCGGCCTTGACGATCACCCGCCCGGCGACAACGGCCCGCGGAACCAGGCGGAACCAGGCCGGCGTGGCGCCTACGACCCGCAGTTCCATGGCCCGCTCCCGCAGTCGGGATTCCTTGCGCATCAGCTTGGCCGGAGCGGTCTGGCGGATGTTCGCGAAGCTCTCCGACACCCGTCGATAGTCCTCGTACGTCAGGCCGTAGATGCTCATGTGCGAGTGCGTGGTGCTCGCCTGCTCTTCCTCGGAGGATTTGACCGAGGAAATGATGATGTTGTCGCTGCCGAGCTTGCGGATGTCCGCCATGGCCTTCGCGCTGGCGCCTTCGCCGACCGCCAGCATGGCCACGACGCTGCCGACCCCGAAGACGACGCCCAGCATCGTCAGGAACGAGCGCAGCTTGTGCAGCAGCAGGTTCTCGACGCCCAGCAAAATGTTCCGTGCGATTCTTGTCTGTCTCATGGTCGGACTTCGCGTTTCGAGCCTCGTGTGTGCGACAACTTCCCCTAGGACCTCTTGGCCGCCGTGACCGACTCGGTCTTGGCGTGCAGGCCTTCGATTCGATCGATGTTGCCGTCGATCATGTGCAACCGGCTGTCGGCGTAGGCGGCGATGTCCGGCTCGTGCGTGACCATGATGATGGTCTTGCCCGCCTTGTTCAGCTTGGTCAGAAGCTCCATGATCTGCACGCCGGTGGCCGAGTCCAGGTTGCCCGTCGGCTCGTCGGCGAAGATCACCTGGGGGTCGTTGGCCAGGGCCCTGGCGATCGCCACGCGCTGCATCTGCCCGCCGGAAAGCTCCGTCGGGCGGTGGTTCAACCGCTCGCCCAGACCGACGTCTTCCGCCAGTTCCTTGGCCCGCTGGGCGCTGCGGACCGCGTCCCATCCCAGGTAGTACAGAGGCAGTTCGATGTTCCGCTGCACCGACAACTGAGGGATCAGATTGAAGCTCTGAAAGATAAACCCGAGGTACCGCAGACGCAGCTCGCTGAGCGAATCGTCGTCCAGCTTGCTGACGTCCTTGCCGTCGAGGTAGTAGGAGCCCGACGTCAGGCGGTCCAGACAGCCCAGGACGTTCATCATGGTGCTCTTGCCGGAACCGCTGGGCCCCATGATCGCCCAGAAGTCGCCCTTGCCGAACGTGACGTTGACGCCGGCCAGGGCCCGGACCTCTTCGGTCCCCATCACGTAGGTCTTGCGGGCGTTTTCGAGCCTGACGATCTCGCCTCCGCCGTTGGACGCAGTCCGATCACGCATCATTGTCCCCCTTGCGGCTGGCCGCTGGTCTCACTGCGACGACCGCCCCCTGCGCCGGGGCCGCCCTCTCCACCGCGTGCGCCCCCGAATCCGGGACCGCCTGCTCCGCCTTCCCCCCCCTGGCCCCGATTGCCGCGGCGTTGCCGCATCTGCTGACGCTCCTCCTCGGACATGTTCTGGAACCGCTGACGCATTTGATCTCGCTGTTCCTGCGTCATGCCGCTTTCCATCTGCTGCCGCATCCGCTGCATCGCCTGCTGCTGCTCTTCAGGCGACATGGATTCGAACTGCTTGCGCGCCGCCTCCATCTGCTCCCGCGAAGGCATCTGGAAGCCCTGGCCACCCTGCTGCCCGGGCATTCCGGCGCCGGGCAATTCCGCCTGTCCCTGCCCGCCGGCCGGCATCTGCATCCCCTGGCCGAACGTCTGTGCCGGTCTGGCGGCCTGCATCTCATTGGCCGCCCTGAGCTTCTCGTTGATCCGCTGGGTCGTCGGGTCGTTGGCGTCACCGCCACCGGGGATCCGTTCGCCGGGCTTGACGGCCGCTTCCTTCAGGGGAGGCGTCATCAGGACCACCTCTCCGGCCTCCAGCCCGCCGAGGACGGCGATCATGCTGTTGTTGTCCAGGCCGGTCTTGATCTTGCGAGGCTCGGGCTCCTTGCCTTCCTTGACGACGTAGACCGTGGGCTGGCCGTCGACCCGAAGAACCGACTGCACCGGGACGTACACCACGTCGGCGTACCGCTCGACGATGATCTCGGCCTTGCAGCTCATGCCGCTGCGCAGGTTCTCGTCGGTCGTGTCCAGATTGATGTTCGTCGTATACACCTTGAGGTCGGGGTTCATCCACATGCTCTGGGCGTTGGGCAACGGCGCGATCCGTGCCACCGTCCCGATGAACTCCTTACCCGGCAGCGCGTCGACCTTGACGATGGCGGGCAGGCCCGCCCGGACCTTGTCGAGGCTGGCTTCATGCACGTCCACCTCCGCGACGGAGGAGGAGGACTTCGGAATGTAGATCAGCTCCTGACGCTCCCAGACCTCGACGCCGTCGGCCAGAGGCTTGCGGTCGTCGCGACCGAATCCACCGCGGGAACTGGTCGCGTAGACCACCATGCCGTCGACCGGCGAATACACGGTCGCCTTGGTGATCTGGTCCTGGAGCTTCTTGAGCTTGGTCTTCTGACGGTCCAGCTCCTGCTCCTTGGCGCCAAGCTCCGCCTTGGCCTGCACCACGTTGGCCGAGGCCTTCCGCTTGGTCCGCTCCAGAGCCATTTCCGCCTGGTTCACATCGCTGACCAGCTTGTCGATCTCACGCGGTTTGGTGTAGTTCTGGAGCAATTCCAGATCGTTTTGCGCGACGATCAGACTGTTCTTGCCCCGGGTCACCGCCAGTTGGTCCGCGAGGAATTCCGTTTTGGACAGGTATTTCTCTTGGTAGAGTTTCTCGGACCATTCCAGAGTCTGGACGGCCCGGGTCAGAACCTCATTCGCTTCCTGGACCTTGCTGATGGCGGCAACCTCCAGGTTCTTGTACTGCTTCTCCTCGTACTTCTTGAGATCCTGGATGGCGAACTTGAGGGTCAACTCGGCCAGTTCGATATCGCTCTTGGCCTGGTTCTCGGCGATCGCCAGAGATTCCTTGGCGTTGATGAACGCGGCCTCGGCGTTCTGGACTTTGATCTCCTGGTCGATCCGCTGGTCGTCCATCGAGCTGGCGTCCAGCTCGACGAGCAAGTCGCCCTGGCGAACCCGGGTGCCCTCGGGCACGATCGAGATGATCGTCGTGCGGCCCTCGACCTCGTTGCGGATGACCTCCTGCTCCTTGGCCTTGATGGCGCCGGATTCCAGGACGCTGATCGTCAGCGGGCCCCGTTGGGCGACGTAGGTGGCCAGGGTCGCCGCCGAGTCCTCCTGGGCTCGGACGGCCTTGAGCCAGATCACGGCCAGGACGACCGCCGCGACCAGGACCGCCGCTCCAATGAGTTTGACAGGCTTGCGAGACGTGCCATTACCCTTGCTGTTGTTGACTGCCATTTTTGATATCCTCAGGCGAAAATTCTTGCCACAACCCTTCGTTCGTAATTGTCAGCAAGTCCAGATCCCGCTGGAATTGCAGTTCCGCGGTGCGGTAGCTCACGACCGCCGCGGTCAGGGAGTTCTGCGCCGACAGCAGCGAGTCCTGGGCGTCGAGCAGGTCGCGGATCTCCGCACGCCCCGCTTCGAGGAACAGATTCGTGCTGCGGACTCGTTTCTCGGCCACAACGACCGACTGCGCCTGAATCTTGAGACTCTCGCGCGACTCCAAAAGCGTCCGCAGCTCGCTGCGGATCGACAGTTTGATCTGGTCTTCGAGGGTCTGCACGCTCCGTGTGGCGCGCTCCAGGTTGATCAGGCTGGCGCGATAGTTGTTGCGCTCCCGCGTGCGGCTCCGCTCGTCGATCGGCAGATCCAGGGTCACGCCGCCGTCGTACTGCGTCGCCTGAAGGCTCGGCGTGCCGTCGGAGTTGTCCCCCACGTAGCGGACCCCGGCATTGAGACCCACGGACGCCCGCAACGAATCGGCGGCGACGACCACCTGTCTCTGCGCGTCGTAGACCTCGCCGTTGGCGATCCGCAGGTCGAGGCGGTTTTCCAGGGCCAGCTCGATGGCCAACGCTTCGTCGATCTCGTATGGCCCGGCCTCGGCGCGGTCCGGCGGCACGAGCACGACCGGAGCGTCGGCCGGAGGAACCTCCTCGGTATTCCCGGCCTTTGAGGCCGCCCTCATCTGAGCGACGTATTGCTCGGCGCGTTCTCTCAGTTGGACCAGATCATTGGGGTCCAGAATCACCTGGGCGTCGGCAGGCAAACCGATCGCCATCTTGAAGGAATCCAGACTGTCCTTGAAGCCCTCCTGGGCTGAGATCCAACTGTTGCGGGAGCTCAACTCTCGCTGCACCGCCTGGTCCACCTGGATCTCGGGAATCCGGCCGGCGTCCGCCTGCCGGCGGGACCACCGGGCCGACTGAACGGAACTGCGGTAGTTGTTTTCGCTGTTGGTCAGCGAGTCCATCTGGCGAAGCACGTTGTAGTACCGCTGGGCGATATCAACCGCGAAGGTCCGCTTGTATCGCTCGAAGGTCCACATCTGGTAGATGACGTCCCGCTCCGCCTGCGTCAGAGGCTCGGTCACAATGTGCCGTCCGGCGCCGCGAAGCAGGGGGATCGACACAGAGGGGTCGAAACCCCAGTCCACCGTTTCCGCCCCGGGCAGCATGCTCAGGAGACCCAGCGTCAGGCCGGCGCTGATGTCCAGCCCGTTCTTGAGGGTCCGGCCCACGCCCGCCGAGGCGGATGCGTCCAGCGACGTTTTGTCCGTCACTGTGTTTCGGGTCAGACTCGCCCGCCCCGTCGTCGTGAACACGGTCCGGAAAGCGTCCCGCTGCAGATCGAGACTGAGCGCCGCGCGGAACACGTCCTCTTTGCGGGATTGATAGTCCGGGCTGTTGCGGGCCGCGATCTTGAGGGCATCGATGAGCGAGATCCGCAACGGCCGGCCGGGCTGGATCGGAATGTTCGCGTCGGGAGAAGAGACCTGCGTCGGATACCCGGTCTCCGGCCAGTGCGGAATCGGATCGAGGGCGTCGGTACCCAGCGAGGCCTGGCCCGATACGGCCAGATTCTGCGCCTCGATGAGCCGACGGCGCAGGATGTCGCTGGGACGCTCGACCTGCAGTGGCGACGTCTTGCCCAAGGCCTCCTGCTGCTTCTCTTCGATGACATCGTAGGCGACCTCGTCCGCCTTCTCGCGATAGTGCGAAGGGCTGCGGCAGCCGATCATCGCCATGCCACAACAAGATAGCAAAACCGCACAAACCAGACAACGGATAGAGTTTCGTTTCATGAATACGTCCAAACCTGAAGATCCCTGCCTACGCACCACACCGTCAAGGCAACCGACCGCTCTCCCGCCGGATTCTGCGGGGCTCCCCACGGAACACACCTCGGGGGATAAACGTCGATGCCACCAGATCCACGTCGCGTCAAACCGCCTTTTCACTATAGACGTCGCTCATGCCCGACTCATTGCAACAAATGCCGTTCCCGTACGCACTGACGGGCGCACCGAAAAGCGGCCCATGAGTTAGGTGGTTCAGAAGTATACCGCTGTTACAGAAATTTGGAAGAACAAAGCGGAATCTGGCGACTGGCGGACCCATCCACACCTGGGCACAGGGAAAGCGTTTGCATTCGAGAGTCTCCCCTGCTATCGTGGCGCATGTTGCGGCGGTTCCGGCTGCGTAAGTGACGAAATCGCCGGAACATCCGGGAACGGCAATCTGGGATGTTCGGGGCCTTGGAGATGGATCAATGGATACGCCTGTGGAACAACCGGCAATCGCGACCGAAGGACGACTGCTCTCGCTCGACGCCTTGCGAGGATTCGACATGTTCTGGATCATCGGAGGCGGAACCATCGTTTCGGGCCTCGGAAAAGGCCTGAACTGCGAATGGTTCAACCTGCACGTGCTGCCCCAGACTCGCCATGTGGCGTGGGAAGGCTTCACGGCGTGGGATCTGATCATGCCGCTGTTTCTGTTCATGGTCGGCACGGCGATGCCGTTCTCGTTCGGCAAACGGCTCGGCCGGGGCGAGACCAAAGGCCGCCTGTTTGCCCATGTTCTCTATCGGGTGGTCGTGCTGTGGATCCTGGGAATGGTCGCCCAGGGCCGGCTGCTCGAATACGATCTGGCCCAACTGCGTCTGTACAGCAACACGCTCCAGGCGATCGCCGCCGGCTATCTGATCGCCTCGATCCTCCTGCTGACCCTGCGGCCCCGATGGCAATTCGCCGTAACCGCGGGTTTGCTCCTGGCCTACTGGGGCCTGATGATGCTGGTCCCCGTGCCGGGGCAGGGCGCAGGCAGGCTGACGGAAGACGGGAATCTGGCCATCTACCTCGACAAACTGATCCTGGGCCGATTTCAGGACGGGACGGCGTACACCTGGATCCTCAGCAGCATGACCTTCGCGACCACGGTGATGATGGGTGCGTTCGCCGGCCGGCTGCTCCGATCGAGCGGAACGAAGTGGCAAAAGGTCGTGGTGCTCCTGTGTTCCGGACTGGCCTGCGTGCTCGTCGGCTGGGCCTGGGGATTCGTCTTCCCGATCATCAAGCACATCTGGACCAGTTCGATGGTGCTCTTCGCCGGCGGCTGGAGCCTCCTGCTCTTGTGCCTGTTCTACCTGGTGATCGACGTGCTGAGAGTGCGGTTCTGGGCGACCTTCTTCGTCGTCATCGGCGTCAACGCGATCGCAGCGTACATGGTGACCCGGGTTTTCGACTTCCGCCACATCAGCGACATCTTC
>JAAYVJ010000749.1 GCA_012517265.1 Planctomycetota bacterium
GCGACGTGAAGACCCATTGGCCTGCGTTGATCAGCCTCGCAGGCTCCTGGGCCATGTGGATCGACGGGATCCCGTAGTGATCCGCGACCCACTCCATCGCCGAGGCCGATCGTGGCAACCGCCCTGCCGCGAGGTCCTTGAGCATGCCGTCGTGCATGGTGTAGACGAAGCAGATCTCGGTGGCCGGGTCCGCCCTGCGGATCTGCCGCACGATGCCCTCCATGCAGCGATAGATCTGCTCGGGGGCCGCCCCGCCGTCGTTGACCGCGAACTCCACGAACACCAGGTCCGGCCGATAAGCCAGCACGTCCCGGCCGAGCCGATAGACGCCCAGGTCCGAGCCTGTGCCGCCGATGGCGGCGTTGATCTCGACGAACTGGGCCTTCGGATAGCGGCCCTTGAGCCAGGCGGTCGTCTGAGGCCGCCAGCCGTTGGCCGCGGTGATGCTGCCGCCGAAGTAGGCCACGGTCACCTTGCCGCCGGCCTTGGCCTTGGCGAAAAAGTTCGCCAGGCCGTCGCGGGCCCGCAGCTCGACCGCAGATCGACTGGGATTGGCCCGGTCGTCCCCTTCGGAGCCGCCGGGAGTGCCTCGGACCGCAGCCCGAATGACCTTCACCTGCTCCACCTGGGCCGAGGCCAGCGACCCGATGGGACCGGCCTGCGGGTCCCAGTTGGGTCCCATGTCCAGCGTGACAACACCGCCTTTGGCGTTGGCTGCGGCCACCCACCTGGCCCATCTGTCCGCCGGGTGCCGCGTGTCGCGGCCGCCCCACTGGGAGCCGACGTACGTCAAAGCGTGCCACTGCGACCCGTCCACCCATCGCGAGGTCGGGATCACGTCGAACGGCTCGTTCAACTCGCCGGCCGTGTAGTCCTCGGCCTGCGTCCAACGGACCAGGCTCACGCCGGGATTGAACGTGACAATGGCGTTCGGATTGCCGTGCCGGACCGCCGTTTGGTAGATCTTGGCGATCTCCTCGTTGAACCCGACCCACTTGTAGCCGCCGTCGAACCACCAGCCGCAGACTCTTTCGCCGTAGCGGTCGGACCATTCCTGGATCACCTCGGCCCACTTGTGGGCGAACTCGACGTCGATCGGCTGATCCCGACGGCCCTGAGCCAAACCGAAGGCCTTCTGCGCCCTCGGATCGGCGTTGGGGACCTGGCACGGCAGGTACAGCATCAGCTTGATATCCCTGGCCGAGAGTGCCTTGTACAGGTCCATCGGCAGATCGCGAGACGAGCAGCGCTGGCCCGCCGCGTAGCCGGTAATGCGGTCGTACGTCGCGTTGGGGCAGTTGAAGTAGCCGGAGTTCTGGCCCAGCGTCAGGACGAAGTACCCGGCCCCGAGCGTCTGGAGCTGGTTGCCCAGATTCTCCACGTCAAACCGTGCCACCTTCTCCAGACCCGCGTCGTCGCCGGGCAGAAAGTGCATGAAGACGCCGTACTTGGCCTGGGAGAACCAGTCGGTGCGTGCGGGATTCGACGCAGCCGAAGCGCCCAGGGAAAGGGCCAGGAGCAGACAGACCGCC
>JAAYVJ010000152.1 GCA_012517265.1 Planctomycetota bacterium
CTGGACATCCTGACCCTGCTCGGCGTCGAGCACGGGATCATCGCTCTGACCAAGGTGGATGCGGTCGGAGCCGAGCGAACCGCCGCGGCCACGCAGGAAGTCCGGCAGTTCGTCGCGGGGACGTTCCTGCAGGACGCCCCGATCCTCCCGATCTCCAACATCACCGGCCAGGGCTTCGAGGAATTCTACGAGGCCCTCAAGGCCATGGTCGCAGGCATCACGCCCAAGACCGCCAACGGCATCTTCCGCGTGCCGGTCGAGCGGGCGTTCGCCGCAAAGGGCTACGGCACGATCGTCGCCGGGATTCCCACCTGCGGATCGATCGGCATCGGCGACGAGGTCGAACTCCTGCCTCAGCGGAAGAAAGGCCGCGTCCGGTCGGTCCAGGTCTACGGCCGGGACAGCACGCAGGCCATGGCCGGCCAGTGCGCCGCGATCAACGTCCCGCAGTGGGACCACAAGGACATCGAACGGGGCAACGTCGTCACCGTCAGCGAGTACTTCGCCCCGCGGCAATGGTATCTGTGCGAGTTCAAGCTGCTGGACTGCGAGAAGGGGGACCTCAAGAACGGAGCCCGCGTCAAGTTCCACACCGGGACTTCCGAGACTGTGGCGGGCGTTTATCTCTTTCAGGAAGGCAATCTCCAGCCCGGCCGGCAGTGTCTGATCCAGGTGTGTCTGAACGATCCCGTCGTCGCCGGGCCGCGCGACCATTTCATTCTCCGATCCCTGTCGCCCACCCGCACGCTCGGCGGCGGCATCATCGTCGAGGCGATCGACAGACGTCTGAAGCGCACGCATCCGGACGTTCTCGCGGACATCGCCGAGCGGGCCAAGGCGGTGGCGCAGCCGAAGGCGTTCGCCGAGTACTGCGTGAAAACCGCCGAATCCGTCGCGGCCGACGAGAAGCAGATCTCTCTTCGCACGAAGACGCCGTTGAAGGAACTGGCCCCCCTGCTGGCGGAGCTCGCCGCCGAGGGCCGCATCGTGCCGCTGAGTGCGAAGGTGTACATCCACGCGGACACCGCCCGCCGGGTCCGTGGGCTTCTGCTCGACACCGTGCGCAACTTCCACCGCCAGAGGCCGGAGAGTCCCGGCGTCACGCGCGAGCAGTTCATGATAGACTCCGCGGTCCGCAAGGACGTCTTCGACGTCTTGGTCGAGCAACTGCGGTCCGAGGGCAAGCTGGTCGAGAGAAAAGGCTGCCTGGCGTTGCCGGAGCATCGCGAGCAGATCAACAACGCCGAGCAGCAACTGTTGCAGAACGTCGAGACCATGTTCAAGAGTCACCCGTTCGATCCGCCCGGATTGCAGGAGGTCGCGGACAAGATGCGAATTACGCCCGCGCAGCTCCAGCGGGTCATCCGGATCCTCAGCGAGCAGCAGCGGCTCGTGCGCGTGGAGCAGGACATGTACTTCCACGCCGAGGCGGTCGCGACGGCCCGGGAGAAGCTGGTCGCGTACATCAGGGCCAACGGCGGGCTGGAGAGTGTCCAGTTCAAGTATGTGCTCGACACGACCAGGAAGTACGCGATTCCCCTGCTGGACTACTTCGATAAGATCGGTCTGACGCGACGGATGGGATATACGCGGCTCCTGAGATAGATCCCGAGAACCGAATGAAACGGCACGATGGGACCTCATGGACCTTGTTGACCCAGTTGACGCTCAGGTCAGCAACCTCAATCCGGTCAATAAGGTCAATGGGGTCGATCAGGTCCCCTCGTCCGATCGGGGATGTTGATTCGCCGCGACCGGATCGCGTATATTCTCCCGCATGATCAGGAAAGAAACGGTTGTCTCGTTTGCGCTGCTGCTGCTCTTCCTCGGGGTCGGCAACGCGATTTCGTTGGGTCTGCACCTGCGCGTGCCGGGCAATGTGATCGGCATGATTCTGCTGACGGTCTGCCTGCTGACGAAAGTCCTCGACGTCAAGCGGGTGGAGCCGGCCGCGGACATGCTGCTCTCGGAGATCGGCTTGTTCTTCGTGCCTCCCGGCGTGGCGGTGATGCTCTACTTCGATCTGATCGCCAAACAATGGTTCCCCCTGCTGGCCGGCGTCGTGGGCAGCCTGCTGGCGGTGCTGTGGGCGACTGCTCTGGCGGCTCGCCTCTTCGAGAAGAAGGAGGCGAGAGAATCCTGATGGAGCAGTGGGCCTATCATCCGTGGTTTGGGATCATTCTCACCGTGGGGATCTGGATCGTCGCCCGCTGGATCCGCCATCGCGCGGGCACGCCGCTGCTGGACCCGGTCATGCTGACCATCGCGGCGATCCTCGGCGTGCTCCTGCTGGCGCACATCCCCTTCGACGCGTACAACCGCGGCGGCCAGGTCCTGGCCTTTCTGCTGGGACCGTCGGTCGTGGCGCTGGCGGTGCCCTTCTATCGAAGGCTGGAGAAGATCAAGCGCAACCTCGTGCCCATCCTCATCAGCGTCGCGGTCGGCTCGATCACAGGGATCGGTTCGGCGGTCGGCCTGGCTCTGTTGCTGGGCGGCAGCCGTGAGATCGCCGTCTCGCTCTCGCCCAAGTCCGTCACGACGCCCATCGCCATCGGCATTTCGCAAGAGATCGGCGGATTGCCCTCGATCACCGCCGCGGCGGTGATTCTTACCGGCATTCTGGGCGGCATGCTCGGTCCGGAACTGATTCGCCTGATCGGCGTCCGCAGCCAGTTCGCGACAGGACTGGCGATCGGCACGGCGGCCCACGGCATCGGCACCGCCCGCGCCCTGCGGGAAGGCGAACTCGAAGGCGCCATGAGCGGCGTCGGCATGATGCTCAACGGCCTGATCACCGCGGTCCTTCTGCCCTACCTTCTGCCGCTATTCCTGTGACGGACGGCGAGCCTCATCACTTCGTGTCCAGATACCCCTCCGGCACGACCATGAATTTGTATCCTCCGACGTCGGTGAAGAAGATCCGATCGCAACCGTTCTTGAAATTGAACGTCGTGTGGCCGTCCGTGTAACGATCCAGCAGACGCCTGGCGGTCGCCGCATGCGTGGGGTTGTTCAGGAGCTCGAACAGGCGTATGAGCGTCTCGACCTTGCGGTTCGAGTCTATGCCGAGGGTCTTCAAGTCCTCGTCGACTGTGAAGACCTTGTCGCGATAGACCCACTCGATGTTCTCCTGGTAGTACTTGGCGAGCCCGTCGGGATCGGAGTTGTACTTGTCGCAGAGTTCCGCGGGGAATTGGCCGAGCAAGAACTCCTTTCGATCCCCGCTGATTCGCGTGATGATCTTCGCGAGCGACACCGCGCTGGAGCGATCGCTGGACTGACGGCGGATCAGAGGCCCCTTGCCCTCGAATCGGTGGATGTAGTGGATGCAGTTGATGAAGAGCCGCCGGCCGGCTTCGGTCATCTTCGACGGGGGATCGGAATAGCCCCACTGCAGGAAGTTGCCCTGTCGGCCGATGCCGATGTCGCCGTAGGCCTTGCCGTAGTTGAATCCGACGGCGAGGATCTCCGCGTCGGGGGAGTCCAGGAAACCTCGCCAACGGGCGACGACGTTGCCTCTTTGCGTCTGACTTGGGCTTGAACCAAGGGTGCTGAGGCGAGCAGAATGAGGAGGCTCAACCCGGCACACCCAAACGCACTCATACGATCTCCGATCCGCATAATCCCTCCCATCACTGGACTACGATCGTATTGTAACGTTCGAGTCCGGAATGCGTCAAGAACAGCAGACGACGTGAAATTGATATTTGACGGTCTGAATGGTAGACTGAGAGTCTGCGGCGGCGTTCTGTCTCGGAATCGTCCATTGTGAGGGAATGGGACCATGGCCATTCGTAGAGCCAATCGCACGTGTCTTGTCTCCCTAATTCTGCTGGCGTCCATAGCGGTGTTTGCGAGGGCTCGGGATGATCCCCTCGGAGGCGAGTTCCCGCTGGAGGAAGTGTCCGCCCTGGACATCGCGGATTCCGGCCAGTCCTGTGGATGCGGGAACAGTCCGGATCCCAATGTGGTCTACCCGGTGTTTTCATCCGCCAAGCCTCTCTACGGCGTCATACGCGTGGACATGGATGTCCAGACCGTTCGTTCCGGCACAGCCTACGCATTTGCCATCGACGAGTCGGGCGGGACCGGCGCCGGCTACGATCGACTCTACGTCGATCTCAACCGCAACGGCCGGCTCTCGGACGACGCGCCGATCGCATCGTCGCGGGAATCGCCCAAAGGCGACTTGTTCAAGCAGAGGCAGGCATCGCCGCCGGTCTGGTTTGGCTCCGTCGCGTTTTCCAGCACCGACGCCGAGGGGACTCACATTGTGGAGACGTTGCCACGTCTGCTCATCTATGAGAATGGGTACGCCGTTTTGAATTTCACCGCGGCCAAAGCCCGCAAGGGCGAAGTGACAATCGGCGGCCGGCGCTTCAAAGCGACGATCGTGAACAGCTATCCCCTTGGAACGCGATGGGATGGGCCCCGCACGATCGTCCGATTGGAGGCTCGCGGAATCACTCGAATGACGTCCCGGTTTCTGTCGGACCGGCTGATGTCCATGCACAAGATCGGCGACCAGTACTGGCGTCTTTCCACGACGCCCGCCGGAGACCGGCTCTTCGTGGAGCCGTATCGTGGAGATCTCGGGGTTGTTCGAATTCACCTGGGTGGATGGCCGTTTCGAAAGACCGTCTTCTCCGGGACCCTGCTGGCCACGGACAAAGCGGTCGCTCCCGGGCACGACGACGGACGCGGCATCCACGAACCCGTGCGGAGTTGCGAGGCGCCGGTGGGCGACTACAACCCGGAGAGCCTCGACGTCCGTTGGGGGCCGATGGCCTTCAATCTCGTGAGTATCCCCAGCTGGAGCGGGATAA
>JAAYVJ010000153.1 GCA_012517265.1 Planctomycetota bacterium
CATCCGCGTGTACACGGCCGAGCAGTACAAGAAGATGAAAGAGGATCCGGAGCGGATGGTCTTCAAGGTCATCACCCTGTACTACCTCACGGCGGACGAGGCGGTGAAGCTGATCACGCCGGTTCTGAGCGGCTCGGCTTCTGCGAAGATCCAGGCGACCACGGCGGCCGAGAACAGCATCTCGGGCGGGGAAGGCGATCTCGGCGGCGGCTCCGGCGGCGGCAACACGCCCGCGAACCAGGACATGATCGTCATCTTCGACTACCCGGAGAGCATCGAACGCGCCGAGGGGATCATTCGGGAGGTGGATGTTCGACCTCAGCAGGTCCTCATCGAGGCCACCATCATGTCGGCCCGGCTGAGCGAGAAGAATCAGTTCGGAATCGACTGGAACCTGCTGGGCGGCACTCCCATCACGGGTTTCCCGGCCAGCATCAACGGCTATGGCACGAAGGCCGAGACGTCCGGCTTCGCCTCTACACCCGGCGGGACGGGATTGACCATCGGCTTCTCTGCCGACAATGTGCAGGCGATCATCACGGCGCTGGAGACCGTCACGGACACCACCGTGCTGGCCAACCCGAAGATCCTGGCCGTGAACAAACAGGAGGGCGTCGTCTACATCGGCCGCAAGATCGGCTATCAGGCCCAGACGACTCAGACCCAGACCTCGACGACTCAGTCCGTCGAGTTCCTGGAGACCGGTACCCGCCTGGCGTTCCGTCCGTACATCGGCAACGATGGATACATCCGCATGGACATCTATCCGAAGGATAGCGACGGCACGTTGAAAGAGAACGACATCCCCGATGAGACCTCGACCGAACTGAAGACGAATGTCGTCGTCAAAGACGGCCAGACGGTGGTCATCGGTGGTCTGTTCCGCGACAACGTGGTCAAGAGCAAGTCGCAGGTCCCGCTGCTGGGCAATCTGCCCATCGTGGGTGCTCTGTTCCGAGGCCAGACGGACACCGTGGGCCGGGAAGAGGTGATCATCATTCTGACGCCGCACATCATCAATGAGCCCGGTGAAGTCCGTGGGGACGACCGCGCTGCCGATATCCGCCGCAAGCGCGACAGCGCCATCGACAGTCTCCAGGGCGTGGACTCCGCCAAGTGGGCTGAGGAAGCCTATGCCAGCGCCGCCCGGTATTACCTCGAGGGCGACCTGGAGAAGGCGTTCTTCAACGTGAAGCTGGCCCTGATGATTCGGCCGACCTATCTCGAGGCGTTGCGCCTCCGGGAGCGGATCATTGCGGAAACCGATCCGGAGCAGTATCGCCGGCTCGACAGCATCACGACCCAGGAGCTCAATCAGCAGCAGGCCGGAGATTGGTCGAGGCGCTGAGCCTCGCATGAGGCAGGGACGACGGAACCGCCGTCGTCCCCTGGTTTCGGAGGAGTTGCGGTGAGAGGCCGACGAAGCACAATTTGGATCGCCGCTGGGATGGCGATCGCTTCGCTGATGACTGCAGCCGTCATGGATCTGCAGGGCGCCGGGGCCTCGTTCGGATGGGGACCGGCTCTGGTGTGCCTCGCCATCCACTGTGCAGGGGCTGTGGGCGTGATCCTCCTCGGCGTCGGCTATGCCCGAACGGCCGGGGCGGTCACGTCCATAGCGGCACGGTTGGCATCGCCCCCC
>JAAYVJ010000750.1 GCA_012517265.1 Planctomycetota bacterium
AGTCGGCTCAGCCCGTGGCGGATGGTGCGGGCCGCCTGATCGCACAGCAGCAGTCGGGTGGGCCGGCTCTCGGGCGCCGCGTCGAGGACGGGGCAATTCGTATAGAACGCGCTGAATCGCTGGGCCAGCTCGTAGAGGTAGACCGTCAGATAGTTCGGCCGGTAGTCTCCGATCGCCGATTCGATCGCCTCTGCGTAGCGGACGAGGTGTTTGGCCAGGTCCAGCTCGCTCGGGTCGCACAGGTTGAGCGTCCTGACGTTTTGCAGCTCGCTTTGGATGTCCACGCCCTTGCTCTGGGCCTTTCGCTCGATCGACCGGACCCTCGCGTAGGCGTATTGCATGTAGGGGGCGGTGTTGCCGTCCATGGCGAGCATCTTGTCGAAGCTGAAGACGTAATCGCTGGTCCGGCTGTTCGAGTAGTCGGCGTACTTGACGGCGCCGATGCCGACGGCCTGGGCGATATCGAGCTTCTTCTCCGGCGGCAGCTCCGGGTTCTTTTCCTCGACGACGCCCTTGGCCCGCTCGATCGCCTCGTCGAGCAGTTCCTTGAGCTTGACGTTCTCGCCGGAGCGGGTCTTGAGCGGCTTGCCGTCCTCGCCCAGGACGCTGCCGAACGTGACGTGGACCAGCTCGATCTTGCGGCCGTCGCGGGTGTCCCAGCCGGCCATCTCGGCGACCTTAAAGAGCATCTGAAAGTGCTGGATCTGCCGGGCGTCGGTCACGTAGACGATCCGGTCGGCCTTGAGCTCGTTGATGCGATACCGCAGGGCCGCCAGGTCCGTCGTCGCATAGAGGAACGCGCCGTCGGACTTCTGAATGATGAAGGGCAGCGGCTCGCCCTCCTTGGTCTTGAATCCCGGCGGGAACACGCAAATCGCGCCGTCCGACTCGACCGCCAGGCCCGCCTTCTTCAGATCCGCCACCACGGCGGGCAGCTTGTCGTTGTAGAAGCTCTCGCCGCGAACGTCGCTCTCGGTCAGTCGCACGACCAGGCGATCATAGATCTCCTGCGACTCTTCGAGCGAGGCATGGACGATGCTCCGCCACAGAGCCAGGGCGTCTGCGTCGCCGCTCTGGAGCCTCACGACGCAGTCGCGAGACTCCTTGGCGAACTGCGCGTCCTGGTCGTACCGCTGCTTGGCCTTGCGGTACAGTTCCTCCATATCCGCGACGGACAGCTCTTTGTGCAGGTCGTGCGACGTTCCGCCCGGAGCGGCAGGGGTCGTATGCTCGATGATGTAGCGAATGAGCATGCCGAACTGCGTGCCCCAGTCGCCGATGTGGTTCTGGCGGATGACGCGATGGCCTTCGAACTCCAGCAGCCGGCAGAGACAGTCGCCGATGATCGTGCTGCGGAGATGGCCCACGTGCATCTGCTTGGCGACGTTCGGACTCGAAAAATCGACCACGACGGTCTGCGGGGAGGCCGTTGCTTGAATCCCAAGACGGTTGCCGTCCTGCTCTGCGACGCGGAGCAACTCCGCGGCGACGTACTGGGGCTTGAGCCGCAGATTGATGAACCCCGGCCCGGCCACTTCCGGCGGTTCGCACAGATCGCTCAGATCGAGCAGGGCGAGCACGGACTCGGCCAGCTTGCGGGGATTGGTCTTGAGCTGCTTGGCCAGGCCCATGACGCCGTTGGCCTGGTAGTCGCCGAAGCGAGAGTCGGTGGCGGGTCGAACCACGGCGCTGCACCCGGCTTGGCCGGTCGCCTTCGCCATTGCCGCGGAGATTCGTTCTTCGAGGATGTCTACGGTGGATTTCATCTTGTCTATCGATCTGCGAAACCGGAAAGAAAAACCATTTGGCCACAGAGGGCACAGAGGACACAGAGAAGGGAATGAGGTAGACGAATCCGATTCAACCCTCTGTGATCTCTGTGGCTACAAACAACAATCAAACAGAGACTCGTTTGACGCCATCGATCAAACGTCTCTCGCCGAAATTGATAATCAATCCACGTTTCAGGTTCGTGGCCTTCAAATAAGAGATGGTCTGCGAGATCACGACGTCGG
>JAAYVJ010000751.1 GCA_012517265.1 Planctomycetota bacterium
CGAGTGAGCAATCCCGCCGTCCGCGACGACTGTCCCACGCTTGCTTTGGCGGCGCATGGCAGATACGATGGGCGCCGCTGGCTCAGACGCACAGAGTGTTCAATCGAAAGGCGGATGGCACAATGACAAGACGGCGAGTGGGAGTTTTCCGGATCTGGCTGGTGCTCCTGGCAACGTGGGTCGGCTCTGCGAACGCCGAGGATGTCACTTTGCAGTACGCTCCGGACCGCGACGTGGACATCACGCACGTGACGATCGACGTCACGCCGGACTTCAATGCCTGTACGATCCAAGGCACAACGGTCATCTCTTTCACGCCGTTGGCCAAGCCGCTGTCCGAGTTGAAACTCGACGCAATCGATCTGAACGTGGCATCCGTGGAGTCGCCATCCCGGATCGCCAGCTATTCGGCGACCGACAAGTCCATCAAGATCGCGTTCGGCCCGCCGATCCTGCCGGGCGAGACGACCACGGTCACGATCCGTTACGACGCCGAACCCAAGCGAGGCCTGTACTTTCGCACACCCTCCCTGGGCTATCCCGAGGGCGACATGCACCTGTTCACCCAGGGCGAGTGCCACGAAGCCCCCTGCTGGTATCCCAGTTTCGACTATCCCAACGAGCGGTTCACCTCCGAGGTCGTCTGTCGCGTGCCGCCGGAGATGACCGTGGTCTCCAACGGCCGGCTCGTCTGCGAAACGATCGATCCGCAGACCGGCCTCAAGGCCGCCCGCTGGCTGCAGGATAAGCCGCACGTCAACTATCTCGTCGCCCTCGTCGCCGGCCGGTTCGAGAAGATCGAATCGCGCTATCGCGACATCCCGCTGGCCTTCTACACCGTCCCATCGCAGATCGATCAGGCCGCCGGTTCGTTGGCCGGCACGGCGGACATGATCGAGTTCTTCGAATCTGAGCTGGGCACCCCTTACCCTTGGGCCAAGTACGCCCAGGTGGCGGTCGCCGACTTCGTCGCAGGCGGGATGGAAAACACTTCCCTGACCATCCTCACCGACGGCACGCTTTTCACGGGTGAAACCGAGAACATCCGATCCAGCCAGGATCTGGTCTCGCACGAGCTGGTCCATCAGTGGATGGGCGACCTGGTCACGTGCAAGGACTGGAGCCACATCTGGCTCAACGAGGGATTCGCAGTCTACTACGAGACGCTCTACGACGGCTACAGCAACGGCCGAGACTCGATGCTGTACAAGCTCTTGGCCGCGGTCCCCGGCATCACGTCGGAGTCCGGCGACCGGGCCGTCGTCGATCGTCGGTACAAAGACGCCGACGATCAGTTCGACTATCGCGCCTACGCCAAGGGCGGCTGGATCGTCCACATGCTCCGCTGCCAGTTGGGCGACGCTTTGTTCCAACGCATCATCCGGACGTATCTGGAGCGGCACGCGCTGGGCACAGTCGTCACGGAAGACCTGCGGAGCATCATCGAGGAACTCTCGGGCCGGTCGTTCGACCGCTTCTTCGATCAGTGGCTCTACCACGGCGGGTGCCCCAAGCTCGAAGTCTCTTACGAATGGCTCCAGGAGGACAAGCTCGCCAAGATCACCGTCAAGCAGACGCAGAGCCAAGGCCCATTCCTCTTGCCCACCAGGATTCGCTTCTGGGTGGACCGCCGATCGTTCGACCGCGAGGTCGTCCTGGACTCGGCACAGCAGGACTTCTACTTCGCGTTGCACGCCGAGCCGGACATCGTGCGATTCGATCCCGAGCTGACCCTGCTGGCGGATGTCAAATTCGACGTGCCGCGGAACATGCTCTCCGCTCAGCTTGACAACCCTTCCGACGTCGTCGGCAGGCTCCTGGCGATCCGTGCGATGAAAGAACAGAAGGACAAAAAGACCGTCGCCAGGCTCAAGGAGGTTGCCAACTCCGATCCGTTCTATGGAGTCCGGGTGGACGCGGTCGCGGCCCTCCAGGAGATCCACACCGACGATGCGTTCGATGCCTTGGTCGATTCGATGGAGCAGAGCGACGCTCGCGTCCGGCTTCGCACGGTGCAGGCGATCGGCGGATTCTACCGTCCCGAAGTCCCGCCTTGCCTGGAGGACGTTCTGGCCAAAGAGAAGAACCCCGAGATCCTCATGGCCGCGATCCGGGGCCTCGGCCGCTACCAGGGCCCCCCAACGCGAGAAGCCCTCTCCCGCTATCTGCGGTCCACATCCTACCGCAACGAACTGGCGACGGCCGCGATCGACGCGATCGCCATGTTGAACGACCCCGCGTTTGTTCCGGAACTGACTGCGACGCTGCGGGATCGCGAATCGCAGTTCCAATCGCGTGACTTCGCCAGGGGACTGGACGTGCTGGCCCGCATCGCCGCAGGCCAGGACGACCGCACCGAAGTCCGCGAGTTCCTGGCAAGTTGCGTGAACCGCCGCCGAGCGGCCATCCGCGGCGGCGCCCTGTCGGCGCTCGGCACGCTGGGGGACTCGAAGGCCATCCCGATCGTCGAAGCGTTCTGCGGCGACAGGCCGTACGACCCGATTCAGCGACAGGCCAGGGAGGCGATGGGCAAACTGCGGGAAAAGAAGCCGCTTGTGCCGGAGGAGGTCGTCGAATTGCGGAAGACGGTCGATGAGCTGCGGAAGGAAATCGACAAGCTCAAGGAGCAGGTTGAGGACGTCAGGAAGCAGAGCCAGGCCAAGACACAAGACACAGACGAAGGCGACGCTGCGATATCCGACAATCCGTAGCCAACGCAGGAAGGAATACGCATGAAGACCGGGAATATGTTTGCAACGGTTTCGATCCTCTCTCTCATCCTCATCGGCGTTCATGCAGCCGCGGCGGATTCGCTGCCGCCGGCCGATCCCCGACCGCCCGTCGCGATCGACCATTTCCCCGACCGCCTGCACGCCTTCGTGTGGCGCAACTGGGAGATGGTCTCGCTGGAACGGATGGCCGAGGTGCTCCGCACGACGCCCGACAGAGTCCGCGAAGTGGGGCTGTCCATGGGCCTGCCGCCCCACCGAACGCCTCCAGCCGAGTACCAACAACGAGGGTACATCACCATCATCCGGCGGAACTGGCATCTCCTGCCCTACGAGCAACTAATTGAGCTGCTCGGCTGGGACGCGGACAAGCTCGCCTTCGCGCTGCGGGAGGACGACTTCCTCTGGATCAAATTGGGTTCGTTCAAGCCGTCCTGCCCACCCCTGCGATACGTCGAGCCGAACGAGGCCGCGACCGGGCGATGCCAGCAGATCAAAGCGATTGTCTCGTCGGATTTCACCGAGGCGTTCGCGAAGCCATGGACGCCGCGATTCGATTTCCTCCGAAGTCTGTCGACAGCCGCTCCCGGCCAAAGATCGCAAAGCCAACCCACAGGCGAGCGGAAGATCCGATTCCTCTACTCGTACTGCGGCGTCTTCGGCGACCCGCTGCTGAATCCCGAGTTGGACCCGTACCCCGACGGCCTGCTCCAACAACTCTCCGATCTCGGCGTCAACGGCGTCTGGCTTCACGTCGTGCTGCGCCAGCTCGCCCCGAGCGACCTCTTTCCCCAGGAGAGCGCCGGTTGCGAGCGGAGAATCGCCACTTTGCGGCGACTCGTCGAACGAGCCAAGAGCTACGGCATCGACATCTATCTCTATATGAATGAACCGCGGGCGATGGAGGCTTCGTTCTTCCAGGGCCGCGAACAGCTTCGAGGCGTGCAGGAGGGTGACCATTTCGCCCTGTGCACCTCGGCGCCCGAGGTCCGGCAGTGGCTGGCGGACTCCCTGACCTACGTCTTCAAGCAGGTGCCGCACCTGGGCGGCGTCTTCACGATCACCGCCTCCGAGAATCTCACGAACTGCTACAGCCACGGCCGACGGGCCGAGAGTTGTCCCCGATGCTCGAAGCGGTCGGGACCGGAGGTCATCGCGGAGGTCAACCGCACGATCGCCGAAGGGGTGTGGGCCGGGAATCCGCAGGCGAAGGTCATCGCGTATGACTGGGGCTGGCCGGACGGCACCTCCGCCGGATGGGGAGGCCCGGACTGGGCGTCGGAAATCATCGAGGCTCTGCCCGACAACATCCACGTGATGTGCGTCAGCGAATGGGGCAAGTCCATCACTCGCGGCGGCGTCAGCAGCGGCGTCGGCGAGTATTCGATCTCGGCGGTCGGGCCCGGCCCGCGGGCGGCGAGACACTGGGCATTGGCCAAGAAGCGAGGACTCAAGACGATCGCGAAGATCCAGGCCAATTGCTCGTGGGAACTCTCGGCGGTCCCCTATTTGCCCGTAATGAACCTCGTCGCCCAGCACTACAGCAATCTGACCCAGGCCGACATTGACGGGTTCATGATGAGCTGGAGTCTCGGCGGGTACCCGTCGCCCAACCTGGAGCTCGCCAGGTGCTTCGAGTCCAAGCCGGCGCCGACAGTCGAACAGGCATTGGCGACGGTCGCTGGATCCCGCTATGGAAACGGCGCCGCTGCGGACGTGCTCTCAGCGTGGTCGAAGTTCAGCGAGGCCTTCGCCGAGTACCCGTTCCACGCCGGGTTCATCTACACCGGCCCGATGCAGTGCGGCCCGAGCAATCTCCTCTACGCCAAACGCAGCGGATACGCCGCGACCATGGTCGGATTCCCCTACGATGACCTCGACC
>JAAYVJ010000752.1 GCA_012517265.1 Planctomycetota bacterium
AAGCCTTACACGGATCTGGCGTATCGCGACGCGATCGACAATCTGGAGACGGTGATCGAGCCGGACGGCGGTTCGCTCGAAGGGCCCGGCTATCTCAGTCCGACCGTGCGCGAGAACTACACCGCTCTGAAGTACTACGCCAGGGCGAGGGGCAGGAGTGTGTCCGAACTGGTTCCCGACGTGCTCAAGCGAACGTCGAACTACGCGGCGGCCGTCGCTTCGACCACGGCTGACGACATGATCCCAATCTGCGATTCCGGCGCGAGCTTTCGCGGGGACAGTCTGAGCGTTCTGATGGAGCTGGTCCCGCGGAGCTACTGGACCACGATCTACAGCAAACAGCTCGCCCGCGAGGGCAAGCCGCCGGTGGAAGCGCCGGCGCTGCCGGCCTTCCTTTCCCTGCCGCACACAGGGTATCTCGCTTCGACGCGCCGACTCGGAGACGACCAGGTCAAGATCTTCGTCATGGGCAACAAGGCGGGCGCGGGCCACACCCATGAGGATAAGGGAAGCTTCGTGCTCGAATACGCCGGGCAGGCGTTCGCGATGGACCTGGGCATCTGCGATTACGAGGACCCGATCCACGCGGTGTACAAGCACGCCCAGCGTCACAACATGCTCGTGCCGGTCGGGCTGTCCGAGCGGGCCTGCCCGCAAAATCCGCTGCCTTTCGACGTGACACCCACCGGTCGCGGCGACGAGCGGACCTTCCACGCGAGCATCGACGCCACGCCGGGCTGGGAGGGCTACTATAGGAAGTGGACGCGTCGATGGGATTCGCCGTCGCCGGATGTGCTGGTGATCCGCGACGAATACGAGCTTGCCAGAGGGACCGGCGTCGAGTTCTACTGGCAGACGAAGCTGCCCGTGGAGACGGCCGGCGGGGCCATCGTGATTCGCGGCGACAAGGGCGTCGTCTCCCTATCGCCGCCGGCGGATTGCACCGTCCGCGTCGATCGACTGGATCTGGCGGAAGGCGAAACCCACAACCGCATCGCGATTCGCAAAGAAGCCGCGCAGGGCACGCTCGAAATCAGCGTCACACTGACGCGCGATCATGCCGGACGCTGATGGAGGCTGCGGGGATACGCCGCGATCACACGGATACCAGAACGGAATCCAAGCCCCCAAGGCTGAGGGGAATCCTCTTGTCTCCCGCCTGCAACCGGACATCTTCTCTGGTCTCTGCGAGATTCCACAGGAAGACTTTTCCGGCGGTGGGATACCAGGCACAGACAACGGGTTTCTCGTCGATTACGTAGGGAACGTTCAAGCCGCCGGCCACCATTTCCGCCTTCACTTTCCACAGGGCGTCCAAGGTATCCGGGATCGCGCGAATCGCGTTCGGAATGTCCTTGAGCCCCGTCCGACAGAAGCAGCGCCCCTTCGGCTCGCAATACCGCGCATCCTGATCAGAGAGGAATGTCCAGCCATTCGGCGAGAGCGTATCGACGACCTCGAAAGGAATGCCGCTCGCCAGGAAGACGCTGAAGGGATTGTCATCCCCGACGTAGCGTGAGGCTTCGCCCCAGTAGTGTTTGAAGGGCCCTCGCGGCGTATGGCCTTTGATCGCCTCGTGGAAAGCGGCCTGCTTTCTCATCGCGGGGCCGAGCGTTTCCCAGTGGGTCTCGGGGAAGGGAGTCATCCCGGACATGTACATCGTATTCCGCACGTCGCAGATCGTCGAGACCGCCAGCTTGGCGGCCATGTTCTTCGCAGAGAGCTGGTCGGCGGGGAAAGCCGTCGTTTCGCTGTAGGCCAGATCGGGTTTTGCATAGCGACGATGAAAGAGACTGCTGAAAAGTTCTCCGGTCTTGCCGGCCAGACGTCCAAAGTCCCCGTCGTTGAACATCATCTCGCCCACGCGGAAGGGCGCATCCGCATAATCCGCCAGGCGAATTCCCGCCTTCTCCGCGCCCAGATACATGACCATATTCCCCAGGGCCGTCTCGGGCGCAGCGGCTTGCTGCGCCTGGAAACACGCGGTCAACTGGTCGCACGTATGGTCCACCCAATTCCGCAGGATCGGGGAGAAGCTCCTCGCGTTCACATCCTCCAACAACTCTTGCCAACGCGATTCGGAAAAACCGTGTTTCTCCAGAAACTGTCTCTTATGCCAATCGCAGAAACAACCGCCGATGACGCCCGGCCCCTGCGCAAGGCGGAAATCGTCGTCGAGGAAGATCGTTCCCGGCTTCAGTGCTCGAATCTGTCGAATGGCGTCGACATTCTCCTGCGTGGCCGGAGGGTGCAGCGAGGTGCCGGAGTACTTCGTGCCGTCG
>JAAYVJ010000154.1 GCA_012517265.1 Planctomycetota bacterium
CATCCGCGTGTACACGGCCGAGCAGTACAAGAAGATGAAAGAGGATCCGGAGCGGATGGTCTTCAAGGTCATCACCCTGTACTACCTCACGGCGGACGAGGCGGTGAAGCTGATCACGCCGGTTCTGAGCGGCTCGGCTTCCGCGAAGATCCAGGCAACCACGGCGGCCGACAACAGCATCTCCGGCGGCGAGGGCAGTCTCGGCGGCGGCAGCGGCGGCGGCAACACGCCAGCCAACCAGGACATGATCATCGTCTTCGACTATCCCGAGAACGTTGAGCGAGCCGAGGCGGTCCTCCGGGAGGTGGACACTCGGCCTCAACAGGTCCTCATCGAGGCGACCATCATGTCGGCCCGGCTGACGGAGGAGAACAAGTTCGGCATCGACTGGAACCTGCTGGGCGGCACGGCGATCACCGGCTTTCCCGCCACGATCAACGGATACGGCACCAAGGCCCAGACGTCCCAGTTTGCCGCCACGCCCGGGGGCAAGGGGTTGACCATCGGCTTCTCGGCCGACAACGTGCAGGCAATCATCACGGCCCTGGAGACCGTCACGGACACCACCGTGCTGGCCAATCCGAAGATCCTGGCCGTGAACAAGCAGGAAGGCGTCGTCTACATCGGCCGCAAGATCGGCTATGTGGACACCACGACGCAGAATCAGAGCGGCTCCACGACGCAGTCGGCGAACTTCCTGGAGACGGGTACACGTCTGGCGTTCCGGCCGTATATCGGCAACGACGGATACATTCGCATGGACATCTATCCGAAGGACAGCGACGGCACGCTGAAGTCGAACGGAATCCCCGATGAAACCACGACCGAACTGAAGACGAACGTAGTCGTGAAAGACGGCGAGACGGTGGTTATCGGCGGTCTGTTCCGGGACAACGTCGTCAAGAGCAAGTCGCAGGTTCCACTGCTGGGCAATCTGCCCGTCGTGGGTGCTCTGTTCCGAGGCCAGACGGACACTGTGGGCCGGGAAGAGGTGATCATCATTCTGACGCCGCACATCATCGATGAGCCCGGTGAGGTCCGTGGGGACGACCGCGCTGCCGATATCCGCCGCAAACGCGACAGCGCCGTCGACAGTCTCCAGGGCGTGGACTCCGCCAAGTGGGCCGAGGAAGCCTATGCCAGCGCCGCCCGGCATTACCTCGAGGGCGACCTGGAGAAGGCGGTGTTCAACCTGAAGCTGGCCCTCATGATCCGGCCGACCTATCTGGAGGCGCTGCGCCTTCGGGAGCGGATCATTGCGGAAACCGATCCGGAGCAGTTCCGCCGGCTCGACAGCGTCGTGACCCAGGAACTCGATCAGCAGCAGGCCGGAGAGTGGTCGAGGCACTAAGCCTCGCATGAGACAGGGACGACGGAATGGCCGTCGTCCCCTGGTTTCGGAGGAGTTGCGGTGAGAGGCCGACGAAGCACAATTTGGATCGCCGCTGGGATGGCGATCGCTTCGCTGATGACTGCAGCCGTCATGGATCTGCAGGGCGCCGGCGCCTCGTTCGGATGGGGACCGGCTCTGGTGTGCCTCGCCATCCACTGTGCAGGGGCTGTGGGCGTGATCCTCCTCGGCGTCGGCTATGCCCGAACGGCCGGGGCGGTCACGTCCATAGCGGCACGGTTGGCATCGCCCCCC
>JAAYVJ010000155.1 GCA_012517265.1 Planctomycetota bacterium
AGTCCTGGACCGAGCCATCGCCGGCACGCGCAGCTCGTGCGTCGAGGAAAGACGGGCCGTCCAACTCGCGGAGAAGCGGCTTCGGGACGCGGAGAACCGCCTCCGGCTGACCGGCATGTACTGCCGCCAGATCGAGAAGGAGTCGCTGGACTACAAGAGCGCGATCCACGGCCTGCTCAACGCGATCGAGGTCGAGATTCCCAACGCGTGCGCCGGCCTGGATCGAATGGTCGCATCGCTGGAACGATACGTCGCCCTGGCGCCGCCGGAGATGCGGACGACCCCGCGGGAAAATGTCGAGAGCACGGCCGTTCAGCCGTACGCTTTGCCGCCGGTGGAGGAAGAGAAGACCGACGCTCCGACACGAGATGAAGACAAGGCTGAATCGCAGGAGACAGGCGAATGAGCACCTCCGACGGCCGGGCAAAGCTCGTGCAAGCAAGCAAGAAACTCCTGTCCGACTGGCAGCGCGTGCGAGAGGCCTGGCGCGACGAGAATTGCCTGCAATTCGACAAGAAGTACGTCGCGCCGCTGGAGGCCAGCATCCGCGCCGCGACGGTGGCGATGGAACGCATTGGCGGCCTGATCGACAGAGCCGAGCATGATTGCGGAGACGCGAAGGACCACGGTACATGATGGACGATCTGAAGACGCCTGCTCACGACAGCGGCCGCCGGGAGAACGGCCAATACACGACCCTGCTTCGCCAGGCCCTGGCGGAGGTGATCGAACTCTCCTCCTCGGCGGTCGAACCCCTGGAATCCGGGATCGAATCGGAGTACGCCAAGGCCCGAAGCGAGGCGCAGCGCCGATTCGACATGGACAAAGAGAAGATCGAAAGGGAATTGCGGCTCCAGATCCAGGAAGTCCACCAAGAATCCGAGGCTCAGATCAAGGACGCCGAATCGGAATACGAAGGCCGGCTGAGCACCCTGAAAGTCGAGATCCAGCAGCGCCGCAAGAGGGTCATGCAGACGGCGGTGGAACTTGAGAGCAAGGCGGAGAAAGAAAAGCAGGATCAACTGCTGGTCATCGAGTTCGTCGCCGAAGGGGCCGCGACAAAGAAGAAGCAAAAGAGCTTCGAGGCCAAGACGAATACGGAGATGGCCCGGCGCCGGCTCGACGAGCTCGACGCGCAGGCCAATCAACTCATTCGGCAATACCGCTGCCGCAACGTGGCGCCCGCCCAACCACCCGCCGCGGAGGCAGGCGATGATCAGAGCCCTGCGGAGGTCCTCCGTTCGCAGCAAGCCCTGGCCGAGCAGTGTCTGATCCGGCTTCGCGGCCTCCTCGCGGCCCAACTGTTCGTGGGCGTCCGCCCGGCGCTCCTGGCCGGCGGACTCCTGGGCGCAGCCGGCGTCTTTCTAGGCATTCTGCACCTCCAGCACATTTCCCTGGGCGTCATCGCCCCCGCGGTGCTCGCCGTTGTCACCCTCTTGATCGTCGTGGGAGGGCGCGCCGTGTGGAAGAAAGGCCAATCCCAGGCCCGACGCGTCTACGGCGACTTTCAGGCCGCCCTGATGGCCGCCCGCATGGCTTTGGGCCGGCTGTCCGCCCAGACGCTGGACCAGATCGAGAAGGAATGGCTCGCGGCCGTCGAGCAGAAGCAGGCGGAAATCAAGAGAACCGAGACAACCTACGAAACCACCAAGGCCAACCTCGCCAAGCAACAGGCCATCTCACTGCGGCAGGTCGAAGACCAGCGACAGGAACTCCTGAACAACCTGAAGGAGAGCCGGGACCAGGCGGTCCAGAAGGCGCAGGAACTCTACCAGCGAGAGAAAGCGGAATTTGAGCGTCGATTCCAGCGGAGCCTGGCCGAGATTCAGAAGCGATTCGAGGAGGAGATGGCCGCCTGTGAAAACAAGTACCGAACCGCCCGCAAGTCGCTGGAGGACCGGTGGGACCAGGGTCTCACCCGCATCGACGCGCTGCTGCGCAGTACGGCCGGCCTGGACAAACGGGCCGCAGGCCCCTGGGATCGCCTGCTCGGCGAATCCTGGACGCCCTCTCAAACGCCGCCGGCGGCCGCACGGTTCGCGGCGGTAAACGTGGACTTCGGATGCCTGGCCGATTCCGTGGCCGCGAGGGCCGGCTCCATGCTGGACGCCACGCGGTTCGCCGCCCTGCCGGCCATGCTCGAATTTCCAGACCACTGCTCTTTGCTTCTGGAATACCCGAGGGAAGGCCGCCAGCAGGCCATCGACACGCTTCGGGCCGTCATGATGCGTCTGTTCGCGTCGTTCCCGCCGGGGCAGGCGCGATTCACCATCCTCGATCCCGTCGGACTCGGCGAGAGTTTCGCCGGCTTCATGCACGCCGGCGATTACCTCGAATCCTTGGTCGGCGGCCGGATCTGGACCGAGCCCCAGCAGATCCAGGAGCAGCTCGAAGACATCACCGAGCACATGGAGAACGTCATCCAGAAGTATCTCCGCAATGAGTTCGAGACGATCGAACAGTACAACCGCCAGGCGGGCGAACTCGCAGAGCCGTACCGATTCCTCGTGATCGCCGACTTCCCCCGCAACTTCAGCGAAGAGACCGCCCGGCGGTTGAGCAGCATCATTCACAGCGGACCTCGTTGCGGCGTCCACACCCTGATCGCCTACGACACGCGGGCCGATCTGCCCAGCGGGGTCGACATGCGGGACATCTGCGCCGCCAGCGTGCACCTGGCGTACGAGGACGGCCGGTTCGTCTGGAGGGACGACGTGCTCAAGCGGTTCCCGCTCGTCCTGGACACGCCGCCGGACGAGGCCGCCCTGACCGAGGCCATGCACGTCATCGGCAAAGCCGGCGCCGCCTCCGCGAGGGTCGAGGTCCCGTTCACCGCGATCGCCCCGGCCGAAGAGGAGTTCTGGTCGCTGAACAGCAGCTCGGAATTGCGGGTCCCGCTGGGCCGCACGGGCGCGACGCGATTGCAGTACCTGTCCCTGGGTCGCGGCGTCGCCCAGCACATGCTCATCGCCGGCAAGACCGGCTCGGGCAAATCGACCCTCCTGCACGTGATGGTCACGAATCTGGCCCTGTGGTATGCGCCGGACCAGGTCGAGCTGTACCTGATCGACTTCAAACAGGGCGTCGAGTTCAAGACCTACGCCGTGAACCATCTGCCGCACGCCCGGGCGATCGCGATCGAGAGCGACCGTGAATTCGGCCTGAGCATCCTGCAGAGACTGGACGCGGAAATGACCCGGCGAGGCGACCTGTTCCGCCAGGCGGGCGTCCAGGACTTGCCCGCCTATCGCAAAGCGACCGGCAAATCCATGCCGCGCACCGTGCTGATCGTCGACGAATTCCAGGTCTTCTTCGCCGACGACGACAAACTCGCCCAGGACGCGGCGGTTCTGCTCGAACAGCTCGTTCGACAGGGCCGTGCGTTCGGCATCCACGTGGTCCTGGGCTCCCAGACGCTGGGCGGCGTCTTCGGCCTGGCGCGCAGCACGATCGGACAAATGGCCGTGCGAATCGCCCTGCAGTGCTCGGATGCGGATTCCCAGCTCATTCTCGACGACGACAACATGGCGGCCCGCCTGCTCTCCCGGCCCGGCGAGGCGATCTACAACGACGCCGGTGGCCGGCTCGCGGGCAACAGCCCGTTCCAGACTGCCTGGCTGTCCGACGCGACTCGCGACGGCTATCTGAATCGGGTTCGCGAACGTGCAGAGGCGCAGCACGCAATGCCTGTGCTGGAATCGGCCATCGTCTTCGAGGGCAGCGCCCCGGCCGACATTCGAGAGAACCGCCTGCTGGCGGCCAGTCTGGATGGCAGCCTGCAAGCCGACGCATCGGCTCCGCGGATCTGGCTCGGCGCGCCGGTGACGATTAAGGAGCCCACAGCCGTGACGTTCCGACGCCAGAGCGGCTCCAACGTCCTGATCGTCGGCCAGCGGGACGATCTGGCCAGGAACCTGATGGGCGCGGCGATCCTGAGCCTGGCGGCGCAACTTCCCCCGTCCTGGGCCCGATTCGTTATTCTGGATGGCGGCCCGCCCGATTCGTCCGGAGCCGGAGCGTTCGAACGAATCGCGGCGGCGGTCCCGAACGAGTGCCGCAGCGTCGGATGGCACGACGTGGTCGATACGATCGCCGAGCTGGCCCGCGAGGTCGATGCGAGAGTCCAGCAGAGCCGGCACGACGCACCCTCCATTTTCCTGATGATCTTCGGCCTGCAACGGTACCGCATGCTCCGCCGCAACGAGGACGTGTTCAGTCTCTCGCGAGACGAGGAGGCGACGCCCCACTGCGACGCGCAGTTCGCCGACCTGCTGCGGGAAGGCCCCACCGTCGGCATCCACACGCTGGTCTGGGCCAACACGCTCAGCACGCTGGAGCGGACTCTGGATCGTCAGACGATCCACGAATTCGACCATCGCGTGCTGTTCCAGATGAGCACGGCCGATTCGAGCAACCTGATCGATTCGCCGATCGCCAACCAGCTCGGCCTGCACCGGGCCCTGCTCCACAGCGAAGAGCAAGGGGGCATGGAGCGGTTCCGGCCGTACGCCGCGATCCCGAACGACTGGCTGGAGGAGGCCGGCAAGAGACTGTCGAAGAGAACTGTCTAACCGCAAAGGATGCAGAGGAACGCAAAAGGATGAAGCGAACAGAACGACTCCGTACGGTGGCAGACCATTTCCCCCGGTTGAGACTTTCCAGCACACTGTTTCGAACGGGCGTCTTGCTCCTGGCGATGGTCGCCTGTTCGCAAGTGTGGGCCCGTGATCTCGCGGCGGATTTCCGCGAGCCTCCCGCCTCGGCCCGCCCCTGGGTCTA
>JAAYVJ010000753.1 GCA_012517265.1 Planctomycetota bacterium
GATGCTCTCGGTGATCTGATAGTCCACACCGAAGCTGCCGCCGTAGATGTTGTAGGAGTAACCCGGCACGCCGCCCTCGGCATCGCGATCGCCGAAGAGCCCGTATCCTCGGCCCCAGAGTCCCCAACGCTTGGCGGCCAGGACGCGCGAGCCGTTTCCGACGGCGAAAGTCTGCCCGCGGGCCGCGGCGTCCTGGACCGGCGAGCTGACGGCCTGATCCGGTCCGCCGGCGGCCATGGCCATCGGGGCGAAATCAAACGCCCCGGCCACCAGGCCCGTCTGGACGTTCTGCACGCGGCTGGTCACGGTGCCCAGGAACTTGGAGCTGCCTGCGACGGTCATCGGCGCCAGCGGCGGCCGGGTCTGGCCGCTCAATTGATCGTAGGCGCCGCGGACGCCGTCGGCAGTCTCAAGATCCTGCAACGCGTCCGTGATGTCGTTGCCGCCCTGGCCCCCAATGACCTGGAGAGCCCCGCCGACGGCGCGCTGGTTGTCCGTCCGTGCGATATTCGGATCGTCGAAGTTGGCCGCCGTGACGTTCAGCCAGACAGAGGTCTCGTTGTAGTCCAGAGTCGCTTGGCTGACGGTGAAGTTCAGCATCGCGGTATCCAGATCGTTGAACTCACCCACAACACTGTTGGCGGTGAGAATCTCGTACTGATGCGAACCCGTGATGGTGCCGGTGGAGCTGACCTCGACCGTACCGCCTTCGATCGTCGCATCTCCGTCCACTGCGAGTCTGTCGCTCGTGGTGTCGTTGATGTCGACGGCGAAGGTCGAACCTTCATGGAAGACCACGGTGCCTTCGACGGTCAGGGTGCCGATGCCCTCGTTGCCGGGGGCGATGGTTCCGTAGTTGTGCAGCGTGGTCGGGACGAGAACGGAGATCGTACCGTCGCCGCCGACCAGGCCGCTCTCCCAGACAATCAGCTCGTTCAAAACGGTGACCTGGCCGCCGTCGTTGACGAACAGCCTGCCCAGACCGCCGGCGCCCTCGTCGTCCCCGCCGACATACAGGTTCGCGCCGACCTGCAAGACCGAGCCTTCGCCGGTCACGTTGATGGTGCCGATGCTCGACGGGCCGTACGCGATGTGGGTATCGTCGTCCACGGCCACCAGAGCGCCGTTGTCGATCAGCAGATCCCCGATCCCATGGCCGCCGACGTACAGATCGTCGGACACGTTGAGCCACGACCATTCGCCGTCGACGATCGTGAGGCCCACGCCGTTGGGCTCGTCGCCGATGATGACGTCCCCGGCGTTCACCCAGGCGTCATCGCTGACGAAGAGCCTGCCGGGGCCGCTGTGACCGATGCACAGGTCGTACTCAACGTCGAGCAGAGAGCTTTCCCCCGACACGATGACCGTGCCGGTTCCGTTCGGATCGCCCCACAGATCCCCGTATCCCCCGGCCCCGATGTCCTCCAGGTCGAAGCCGCCGACGACGGCGTCCGCCACGCTCACCTGGCCGCCGTCGGAGATTACCAACTGTCCCTGGCCGTAGATGCCCACGCCGAGGATAGACCAGTCCTCTTCCCCTTCGTCGAAATAGTTCATCGTCCAGTTCGAGTTGGCCCCGGTTACGTAGACCTCGCCCGTGCTGTCGGGTCCGAACGCGATCAGGCCGACTTCACTGTTGACCTGGCCGCCGTCCGTAACAATCATTCCGCCTTCGCCGGTGGTGCCGACAACCAAGGCCCCGGTTTCGAACAGGGAGCCTTCGTCCGCCACAACCACGGTGCCCGTCCCGTTGGGACCGTAGCCAAGGTCCTCCATCACGAAGATGCCCGCATCGGGATCGAACCCGCCGATATAAGTGTCCTCGGCGTAGACCTGGCCCCCGCCGCTGACCGTCAAGAAGCCTTCGCCGTAGCCGCCGACAACCAGCCTGCCGGTGTTCTCCCAGGTCGAGGACGCGCCCGGGTTCGGATCTTCGAACAACAGTTGCAGCCCCATCTCGCCGGAGGCCAGGCCGTGAACGAGGACTTCGCCCTCGCTGCCCGGCAGGAAACCGATGGCGGTGGTGCCGCTCTCCACGTAGCCGCCGTCGAGGACGCTCAGGCCGCCCGCGCCGGAGTAACCCACGTAGAGCCAGTCCAGACCGGTGCCATACAGGGTGGAGCCCTCGCCCGTCACGGTCACGTCGCCCGCGCCATTGGGCTCATAGCCAATCTCCTGCGTGTCGATGTCGAACTGATCGGGGTCGAAGCCGCCGATGTAAAGGGTGTCGTGGACATCCAAGAGGCCGCCGTTGTTGACGACCAGCAGACCCTCGCCGTAGCCGCCGACGAACATGGAGCCGGAGTTGTCCCATTCGGACCCCTCGTCGTCGATCGTGGCGGCGCCGCTGCTGCCCGGCAGAGCGCCGATGCCCGCCGAGTCGCTGAAGACCTTCGCGCCGCCGGCGATGGCAAGGCCGCTGTCTTCGCCTTCGGCCCCCACGGTGATCATTCCGCCGACGTCCAGGAGGGCGTTGGCCTCTTCGACGATCACCATGCCGCCGTTGGAAATGGTCAGTGTGCCTTCGCCTTCGGCCGTCCAGGTGGGATCTTCTTCGAGTCCTTGGACCTCCTCATCGAAGACCTCCCCCTCTGTGATTCTCCAGAGGGCGTCGTCGACCGTGACCTGGCCAACCCCGCCTTCCGTGACGCCGACGATGCCGATCCGGCTGGTGACTTCCGCGCCGTCGAGGATTTCCAGAGTGCCCTGGCCGCTGTAGCCCACCTGGACGCCGCCGTCGCCGGTGACATCGAGGACTGAGTCCTCGCCGGTGATTGCGACGGTTCCAGTCCCCTGGGCGTTGCCCAGTTCCTCGGCCAGTTCGCCCGGGGCCTGGCTCTCGTCGAACCCGCCGACGATCAGCGTGCCGGCCGATGCCTGTCCCCCGTTGGAGACGGTCAGATTGCCCTGGCCCCAGCCGCCCACGATCACGTCTTGCGCCACGGTCAACGCGCCATCGTCGATCGTCACCGTGCCGGTGGCGTTGGGGCCCGCGCCGATCATCAGGGCGTTCGCCTCGACCTGGCCGCCTTCGCTGGCGGTCAGCGTGCCGACGCCGGAATAACCCACGTACAGAGGCTGATCGCCGCTCACGTTGAGCCCCGAGCCCTCGCCAATCACAGTCACAGTGCCGGTTCCGGCGGGATCGCCCTCGCCCCAGGTCGCATCCTCGCCTCGATCGGCCAGTTCGTCCGCGTTGAGGCCGCCGATATAGACTCGGGAAGCGTCCACCAGGGCGCCGTTCGAGACGGTCACCTGGCCGGTTCCCCAGCCGCCGACGGCCAGAACGCCGTAATCGATCTCCTCCTCCCCGATTCCCTGCAGCTGGAACACCGAATCGTGTCCCGTGACGGTCACCGTGCCGGTGCTCCCCTCGCCGAGCCCTATGACGGCCAGTTCTGCGTTGATCTGTCCACCGCCGGCGACCTGCACGGTTCCCTGGCCGGTCACGCCCGCCAGGAGCGTCTCGGTTTCGAGGGAGGATCCGGCGCCCGTGACAGCGACGGTGCCGGTTCCGTTGGGCTCGCCGAAGTCGTCGAGCATGGCCTCGGGTAGCCCGGTGTCGCTCGCATCAAGCCCCGCGATCGCCACGTAATGAGCCGTGACTTCCGCCCCCCCGAGGACGCTCAGATAGCCCCAACCCCAGGCTCCGACCTGGACGTCTTCGGTCGTCAAAGTCGAACCGACGCCGTCGACCGTCACGACACCGATGGCGTCGGGCACAGCTCCGATGATCACCGAACCCGAGTTGACCGCGCCGCCGTCGTTGACGTCGAGCCCGCCGGTCCCGGAGTAACCCACGTACAGAGTGGCGTCGCTGGTGACCTCAAGCTCCGAGCCGGCCCCCGTCACATCGACCGTGCCGGTCCCAGTCGGAGTCAAGTTCGGATCGTAGTCTTCCCCGATCGCATCAAAGGACGCGCCTCCGATGAAGACCTCCGGGGCGCTGACGTACCCGCCGCCGGAGATCGTAAGATCTCCCAGTCCCCAGGCCCCGACAACCAGGCTCTGCGTATTGCTCCAGGTGGATTCGGGTTCCGTGACCAGGACGGTGCCGACCGCGCCGGGCATGACGCCGATCCAGGCGGACCCGTCGATCACTTGGCCGCCATTGCGGATCGTCAGGTCACCCGTGCCGGAGAAACCGACGTACAAATCATCTGTCTCCAACAGGGACCCGGGGCCGTTGACGGCAGCCGTGCCCGTGCCGGTGCCCAACCCGGCGTTGGGATCCAGGTATTCCTCAAGACTCTCGAACTCGGGATCCGTCCCACCGAGAACGACCTCATCGGAGAAGACCCTTGCGCCGTTGATGACGGTCAGAGTCCCCTGCCCCTCGGACCCGATGGTAATCTGGTCATCCACGCTCAGCGCGGCATTCCATCCGTCCAGTTCCACCAGGCCTCCGTTGGAGACGACAAGCGTGCCTTCGCCCTCGGTGCCCAGGTCGTCGGGGAGACCCCCATCGCCGGCCAGTCGCCAGGTCGAGCCTTCTCCGTCCACGACGACCGTGCCGACGCTGTCGGCCACAGCCCCGACTACGCCGATCTGCGTTTCCAGGGTGCCGCCGTCGAGGACTTGCACCGACCCGGTCCCGCCCACACCCACTCCGATGGCGTAGGCTTCGACAAGCGAATTCTCGCCCGTCACCGTGACGACGCCCATGTGGTTGGGGTCGTACTCAAACCCCGACGGGTCGAAGTCCGATTCGTCCGCATCGAAACCGCCCACCAGGAGGAGTTGTCCCACGGAGAACTGGCCGCCGCCGGAGACTGTCACGTCCGCCTGGCCATAGGCCCCGACGAGGGCGGACCCGGCGTTCTCCCACGTGCTGCCGGCGCCGTCCACGAGCACCTGACCGCTGCTGTTGGGGTCGAATCCCACGAGCGCAGTCTGGCTGACCAGACTGCCTCCGTTTTCCACGTTCACGGTGCCTTCGCTCGAGAAGCCCACGACCAAGCCATCAGTCTGGACCGTCGAGCCCTCGCCGGTCACGTTGACGACCCCGGTGCCATTGGGATCGCCTCCCATGATGCCTTCATCGATCCCGCCCGAGGAATAGCCGCCGACGTAAAGCCGTTTCTCGACGTCCACCAGGCCGCCGTCGGTGACGTTGACCGCCCCTTCGCCGTATCCGCCGACAACCATCACGCCGGACGTCCGACCGGTGTCCTCCTCGAATCCTCCGTCCTGGTTCACGTGCCAGACGGACCCGGATCCATCGACGTTGATCTCCCCGTAGCCGCCCGTCACCACGCCGAGGGCGGTCTGAAACGAAGTCGCCGCGCCGCCTTCATTGACGTCCACATGCGCGTTGCCCGAATAACCGATGTAGGCGGCCCCGAAAACGTCCAGAGTCGAGTTCTCGCCGCTGACGAGGATGATGCCGGTCCCCTTGGGATCGCCGAAGGCGGCCTCGACCTCGGGGGCCAGTCCCGTGTCGTTGGGTTCGAATCCGCCGGCCATCAGAGTTTCCGCTTGAACCGCTCCGCCGTCGTAGATCCTCAAGTCGCCTTCGCCCCAGGCGCCGATCAGCAGTTCCTCAGCCGACACCAACTGCGAGCCCCCGTCATGCACGAGAATCGTGCCGGTCGCGCCGGGCGCTCCGCCCACCACGACGCCTCCGGCGTTCACGACGCCTCCTTCATTGACGTCCAGCGTACCGGTGCTGGAGTAGCCCACAAAGAGGGTGTCGTCGCCGGTCACGTTCAAGGCCGAACCTTCTCCGCTCACCGTGACGGTTCCGGTCCCGTCGGCCACCAGGTCCCAACTGAATGGCTGTCCTTCCTCCAACTCGATGGGCATTCCGCCGACGAAGACCTCCTGGGCGGTGACCTGACCGCCGTCCTCGATTCGCACGTCGCCGGTGCCCCAGGAGCCGACCAGGAGGAGGTTCCCGGCGTCCCACTGGGATCCAGCGCCGGTGACGACGACGGTGCCCGTGCCGTCCGCCTCGCCGAGTTCATCGAAGATCGGCTCATCGTATTCCATCGTGTCGCGGTCGACGCCGCCCACCCAGCTTCTGGCGGACTGAACCTGGCCGCCTCCGGAAACGGTAAGCGAGCCCTCCCCCCAGACGCCCACGACGAGATCACTGTCCAAAGCCCATGAGCCGGACTGATCCACAAGCACATCCCCCGTGGAGTCGGGCAACAAGGCCACCTCCGCGGTCTCGCCGGTCACCGTGGAGCCTTCGCCCGTGATGGCCAGTTCGCCCTGGCCCGCGGCGCCGACCGTCAGCCATCCTCCATCCCCCAGGCTCCACTGCCCACCATTGCTGACGGTGGCGTAGCCCAGACCTTCCACGACCTCGGTGACCTCCTCGGACTCGCCCTCGGCCGGACTGCCCGCGATGATGGCATCGTGAGAGGTCAGAATCGCATGGTCCGTCACGGTCAGGTTTCCCTCGGCGAGCGGACCGATGAAAAGCTCGGATTCCCCGTCAGGGTCAATGGTGAGGGTGGATCCCAGGCCCGTGAGAAGGAGAGTCCCCGTGGTCCCGGCGGCCTCCAAGGCATAATCCCCGATGTACGTCGGCATGTTGGCCGTCACGTCCGATCCTGCCGTGATCGAAAGCGATCCACTCGCTTCGAAACCCACGATGAACTCCTCCCCCTCGTTGAGTACCCAAGGGTCCGAGGAGTCGTAGGCGGGGTCGATGCTGCCGGTCGGCGTAATCGATGCCGGCGATCGCATGCAGAAAACCGCCAGAGCCACGAAGAAGACAAGTCCCGTGCGCCGAATCTGGGTGGATCGTCCTGATACCATACCATTTCCCTTCCATATTCCTGGAACCTACCGAACGACATGAATCGCCATGTCGCCCGCGCGGCATCATTCCTGGTGATGCCCCGCATCATCCAGGATTTTATCGTGGGACTATTTCCTTTTTCTGTAATCATTTTAGGAAACCAGGGGAATCGAGACCCACCGTCGCAAGCCGAATCAGACGGACGCCGGCCGGACCGGAGGAGGACTCATCCTCCAGCGAGCAGAGGCAAACCCGATCTAGCAGCATTGGTAAGCGGTCTCGGGGGCGAGAAATGGCCTTATGCCGGACGCTGAGTCGAGAGTTCTGAATCGCGAATGCAGGAAATGAAGTTTTTTTGCGCAGGTTGGGTCAGGCTGCGTCCGAAGGGGAACCGCGAAGTCCATCCCTCCCGCCTTCCCACTGCCCTTCGGCGAACCGGCCGCAAAGGAGGAGGGGCCGGCGCAGCCGGAAACCAGAGGAGCCGTCTCCACACCAGGCGACCACTTGGCCCTATAAAAAGAGCCCCGCCTGTGGCGCGCGGGGCTCCGGAAGATGATCGTCGTATCCGCCTTGCAACGTACGGCCCTATCAGGGCTCGAACGCGTACCAGGCGATGCCTTCGTAGGTCCAGACACTCGAAGAGTAGTTGGCCAGGATGTAGTCCTTCTCCGCCGCGTTCATGGTGAAGAAATGGTGGCTCACCAGGGGCGACCAGAACCGATACACCGGGGAGGTGCCCAGCGGCTGTTCGCCGGCTGCGAAGGCATAGAAGGCGATTCCTTCGTACGTCCAGACGCTGGACGGATACGTGGCGATAATACCGTCCTTTTCCGTTGTGCTGATGGTGTAGAAGTGGCCGCTGGCGCTGGGCGACCAGAACCGATGGACAGGACGCGCCGCCGTGGTCCCCGCGGTCAGCAAGGCATTGTAGGCGGTGCCTTCATACGTCCAGATGTCGGACGAGTAGTTCGCCAGAATGGAGTCCCTCTCCGCCTCGTTCGTCGTATAGAAATGGCTGGACGAGAGAGGAGACCAGAACCGGAACACCGGGACGGTCGTCGGCGCGGTGCCGCTGGTGTTGTACCTGATCGTCAGGATCGAGTTGTCGAGGGTGACCCGGTACCCGATGGACGGATTCAGCATCTGATCGATGTCCATGTAGACGTACAATTGTGCGTTGTTCCACAGGTCGTTGAGCACGGGCGCCGGCAGGTTGAACGTGACCGCCTGCCAGTCGCGATCCACGCCCACGAGCGAACCCAGGTATCGGCTGTTCACGAAGATCGCATCGTCCTCGCCTTCGGCCGAATCCACGTCCCAGGCCCTGATGGTCAAGGTCGCCGAAGCGATTCCCGTGGCGTCCAACGGCACTCGGGACGAGACGTCGTGCACCCAGCCCCAGTCCTGGTTGGAGCCCCGATGCCAGGGCATATGGTCCTCGTACCAATTGCACGGGTCTTCGTAGACCGCCTTGGGAACCAGGAACCACACGCCCGATTCATCATCCCAGTAATTGTCCCGATAATCCACAACATCCTGGACTGTAACGACTTGCGCGGCATA
>JAAYVJ010000754.1 GCA_012517265.1 Planctomycetota bacterium
GACCGCCGAGAGCACGCCCAGCGGCAGCGAGAACAGCATGGTGCCGAGGACCAGCAGGACGGTGCCGACGATGGCGGGGAAGATGCCGCCGGCCTTCATGCCCTGGCGAGGGGCGGCGGTCAAGAATTCCCAACTGATCGCACCGGCTCCGTTGAGGACGATATAGATGATCACCAGCAGGATGGGCACAACGATGGCCAGCGTCAGGATGCCCAAAACGGAGAACGCGATGTGCTGGCGGATCTTGGCTCCGTTCATTTCCGGGCCCTCCGCAGGAACAGATCGGCGACGAAGTTGATGGTGAACGTGATGCCGAACAGCACCAGCCCGACGGCGAACAGCGCGAAGTAGTGCTCCGATCCGCCCACCGTCTCGCCCATCTCGCCTGCGATGGTCGCGGTGAGGGTCCGCAAGGGCTGCAAAATCGACTTGGGCATCACGGGGGCGTTGCCCGTGACCATCAGCACGACCATCGTCTCGCCGACGACCCGGCCGATGCCGAGCATGACCGCGGCCACAATGCCCGAAGAGGCGGAGGGCAGGATCACCCGCCAGAGCGTCTGCCAGCGGGTGGCGCCCAGACCGTATGCGGCTTCGCGATAGGCCCGTGGAACGCCTGCCAAAGCATCCTCGGAAATGCTGATGATCGTCGGCAGCGCCATGAACGCCAGCAGGAGGCTGCCCGTCAGACCGGTCATGCCGGTGGAAAGATGAAACGTATTCCGCAGAAACGGACCCAACCAGATGATGCCCAAGAAGCCCAGAACCACGCTCGGAATCGAGGCAAGGATCTCCACAAGCGACTTGAGAACGTGCTTGAGGGGCTTGGGCGCCACCTCGGCGATGAACATCGCGGCCCCGACCCCCAGCGGCACGCAGATCACGGTCGCCCAGAAGGTGACCAGGACCGATCCGATCAATAGAGGCAGGACGCCGAACTTGGGAGGGTCGGAGATCGGCAGCCATTCCTTGCCGAGGAGCACGTCGCGGATCGGGTAGTCCCGGAACAGCGAGAGCGAGTCCCGCAGGAGAAACAGGAAGATGAGGAATACGAAAATGACGACCGCGAAGCCGCTCAGCCGGATGCACCATTCGATCACGGGTTCGCTAATTCTTCTGGGCAAGGGTCGCTCCTACCGGCACAAATCCCGTTTCCATGAACTGCGTCTGGCCCGTCGGGCTCAATGTGAAATCGACGAGCAGCTTGACGTTGCCCTGGGGCTCGCCGTTGGCATACAGAAACAGCGGCCGGGAGAGGGGATAGGTCTTCTTGACCACGTTCTCGACAGTGGGGGGGAAGAAACCATCCTTGGGCCCTCGCCGCTGGTCGCCCGCGTCCGGCGTCCCGCTCGTCTTGCCCACGAGAATCGGCTTGGTCCGGTCGGAGAGGTATCCCATGCCCAGATACCCGATCGCGCCTTTGTTGTTGGCCACCTCCTCGACGATCGCCTGGGAGGACGTCAACAGGAGCGTTTCCTTGGAGAACTCCTCCGTGCTGCCTTTCTTCTCCAACTGGACGACCACCTCTTTGAAATACATGTGCGTGCCGGAGCTGACCTCGCGAGACAGGGTGACGATGGACCGGTCCTCGCCGTTGATCTGCTTCCAGTTGGTGATCTTGCCTGTGAAGATGTCGTGCAAATCGCTGATGCTCAGGCGGTCGATGGGGTTCTCCAGATTGACGATGACCGCAACCCCGTCGTAGGCGACCACGATCTCCTTGGGGTGGACGCCGTGTTTCTCGGCCATCTCGATTTCCTTGGCCTTCATCTCGCGGGACGCGGTGGCGATCTCGGTGGTCTGATTGATCAACGAGGCGATCCCCACGCCGCTGCCGCCGCCGGTGACGGCGACGAACACGTGGGGGTACTTCAGCATGAACTCCTCGGCCACCTCCTGCATGGCGTTGACGATGGTGTCGGAGCCCTTGGTTTGGACGAAACCTTGCGGCTCATTGGGATCGATGGCCTCCCCGCAGCCGGCCAGAAAGGCCACGGGAAGCAGCACGAGAGCGACAGTGGTAGTCTTCAACCCCATACTCCGCAATTGTAGCCTTTCAGCGACGACAAGCAAGGATGCGCACCCTTGCACAGAGAATCTGGTCCTGCCCACTCATGCACAACACGCGCCGGTACGCGAGTGGACCCACATATCTACAGCGAGATTGTTAGCATTGCGTTAGGATTCCATTAGAAATCCATTAGAGCACGGTTATTGGGATGTTGATATGCTCGAATGACAGACTGGAAGCAAACCGTGTTCAGACCAGGCCGGCCCATTGGACGCCCAGCTTGCGAGCGGCGTACGCCAGTTCCTTGAGGTGGTCGCCGTAGGCCATCACCCAGTGGGAATCGCGGACTTCGTTCAGGAGCTTTTTCCAGTCGCCCTCGATCTCGACGTCATGCTGGGACCGACAGATCTCGTATGCGGGGTTGTTGCGGACGATCCCGGTGAAACCCAGCCAGCGGCCGGTGCTGTACTGCGGATCGATGAACGTCACCTGCCGGCCGATCGGGATCTCCACCTTGGTGCCCGTTCCGTACTCGGATTCGTAGTGCGTCAGGATCCGGGCCGGCTCGTAGTGGACCCCGTCGAACCGGCGGGGCGAGCTGCAATGGGCGCAGGTGACCACCCCGTTGTGGGGGAACGTCGAATTGTGCAGGAAGACCGGCCGGCCGCAGATGTAGCGCAGCAGGATGCCGGCGGGGATGATCACGAAGTCGGATTCGCAGAAGGCCATCAGCCCTTCGTCATTGAGCAGGCCCAGAGTCAGGCACGGCGTCGTCTGCGAGATGGGCATGATCGTGCTCATGCAGTTGCGGATCGTGAAGGCCGGGGCGTTGTGCTCCCGCATCAGGTCCTTGAAGACGGCTTGGAGCATGAAGGCGTTGACCACGAACTCGTTCGTCGTGGCCAGGGTTGTGCCGGGCATCGCCAGGTACGCCCGCGTCGCCTCCTGCGCCGCGGCCATTCGCTCGCGGCTCTCCAGGGCGGCCTTGATCTTCGGGGTGACCTCTTCATAAGAGACGTCGATGATCTCCAGGCCGAACTTCTGGCGGGCGAAATCGGGGGCCTCCGGCGCGTACTTGCCCCAAGGGCCGCCCAGCGCGACGATGCGGGTCCCCAGGAAGTTCTTCATCCCGTACAGGGCGCGCAGACGCCAGAGCAGCTCGCTCGCGTCGTCGACAACAACGTCCTCGACGTGGAC
>JAAYVJ010000755.1 GCA_012517265.1 Planctomycetota bacterium
CCAGGCGCTGTCGACGCGCGTCCGCAGGGTGTCTACGATGTGCGACATCTCCACCTCGCGGATCTGCCTTTCCCGGGAGACGAGTTCTCGACGCAGAAGCCGGGATAGATTGAGGTAGAGCAGCAGCGTGCTGATCGCCAGCGGGAACAGCGCGATGCAAGCCAGAATGTAAGGTCTTCTGAGCAACGTCGCTCACCCCCATTGCCGCGCCGTGCGACTCGATTCGACGGGTCGGCACACGTGCCGGAGCGGTTTTGGAATACGCCAGAGCCCCAGGATACCGGGAGGTTCCGGGCATCGCGGCACTACTCTCATTCTGTTTCGGCGAGCTTGTGCCCCGGGGTTTATCAAAAAGCTCTCACCCCGGCATTCGGACCAAGCCGAGAGGGCCAGAGAACAGGCCTCCTTCCAGTTATCGGGCCTGCCATCGCATTGGCTCACATCCCGGCCGGCCTGCGGAATGCCGCGCCGCTGCCGGGGCGCGGGGAAGAGCGCCCTCGCCAGTTTGAGCTTAACAGAAAAACGCGGGGCGCTTACGATAGTGGCGAACACGGTCGGACGGCCGGCCGTGCATGATTCGCCGATAGATCGCGGGTGCTGAATGGCTCTCGCTGGAGATATACGCAAACACGATGCTCTCGATCGCACAAGGCAACACGTTCTATGAAACCGCAGCGATTCTGAGCCTGGCCGCCGTGCTGGGCGTGATCGGTCAGAAACTCAAGCAACCCCTGATCATCATGTTCCTGGCCACGGGGATTCTCGCAGGGCCCTCGGTGCTGGGGGTGATTCGCAGCTATGACCAGATCGAGCTGTTGGCCCATATCGGCATCTCGCTGCTGTTGTTCATCGTCGGGCTGCGGCTGGATCTGAGCCTGATCCGGACCACCGGGCCGGTCGCCCTGGCCACCGGTCTTGGGCAGATCGTCTTCACCGCCGGCATCGGGTTCGTGATCTGTCTGGCTCTGGGCATGAACGCGATCTCCGCCGCGTACGTCTCGGTCGCGCTGACGTTCTCCAGCACGATCATCATCGTCAAGCTGCTTTCGGACAAGAAGGAGATCGACGCCCTGCACGGGCGGATCGCGGTCGGCTTCCTGATCGTGCAGGACATCGCCGCGATCCTGGCGCTGGTGGCGCTGACGACGTTCGGCGCCCCGCTGGCGCGAGGCCAATCCGCGCTGGGCGTCTCCCTGGCGATGGCCGGCAAGGGGATCGGATTGCTGGTGGTCGTCGCGGTCCTGATGCGGTACGTGCTGCCCCGGCTGATGGCGCGCCTGGCGCACGCGCAGGAGATGCTGATCCTGTTCGCGGTCGCCTGGGCCGTGCTGCTGGCGGCCGCCAGCGAGTGGCTGGGCTTCAGCAAGGAGGTCGGCGCGTTCCTGGCCGGCGTGTCCCTGGCCCCCAGCGAGTATCGCGATTCGATCAGCTCCAAGATGACGAGCATCCGGGACTTCCTCCTGTTGTTCTTCTTCATCGATCTGGGCGCTCGCCTGGAATGGTCCGCGGTCGGGTCCCAGATCGGCAACGCCGCGATCCTGTCGCTGTTCGTGCTCGTCGGAAACCCTCTGATCGTGATCGCGATCATGGGGTACATGGGATACCGCCGTCGCACGGGGTTCCTGGCCGGGTTGACGGTCGCCCAGATCAGCGAGTTCTCCCTGATCGTCGCGGCCCTGGGCGTTTCGCTCGGGCACATCTCGCCGCAGACGATGGGACTGGTCACGCTCGTCGGCGTCGTGACGATCTTCGCGTCCACGTACATGATTCTCTATTCGCAGAATCTCTACCAGACGCTCGCCGGGCCGCTGAAGCTCTTCGAGCGGAAGAACCCGTACCGCGAGGCCAGCAGCAACACCGTGGTCGAGACGACGGCCGCCGACGCGATCCTGGTGGGCCTGGGCAACTACGGCAGCGGACTGGCCGAGCGGCTGCTCGAACGCAAGATGAGGATCATCGGCGTGGACTTCGATCCGCAGGCGCTGGAGCGCTGGCGGGCCCGGGGCATCTCGGTCCTCTACGGGGACATCGCCGACCCCGACCTGTACGAGCAGTTGCCCATGAACCACGTCCATTGGGTGGTCAGCACCGTGCGGTCCAAGGACGTGAACCTCGCGTTGCTCCACCTGGTGCGGTATCGAGGATACGACGTGAAGGTGGCGCTGACCGCCGCCAATCAGGGGGAGGCCGTGCTGTACAAGCAGGCGGGCGCGCATGTGGTCCTGCGCCCGTTTACCGACGCCGCCGAGCAGGCGGCCGACGCCCTGATGGACGCGACGGACATCCTGCCGGAGAACGTCGATTGGCCGGTGGCCTTTCAGGAAGTGCGTGTCAAGTCGGGCTCGGTCTTCGCCGGCCAGAGCCTGCGAAACATCCCCCTCCGCGCCGAGGCGGGCGCCTCGGTCCTGGCCGTCAGTCGGGCGGGCAAAGTCCATTACGAGCCGGACCCCGATTTCCAGGTCTACCCGGGCGACCACGTCGTCCTGATGGGCCCGCCCAAGACGCTCAAGAAGGCCGACGACCTCATCAACCGGACCCAGAGCCGCGACTCGGCCGACAAACTGGAGCGATTCGTGATCGTCGAGCTGGAAGTCTTCACAGACTCCAACTGGCTGGGCAAGACCCTGGCCCAGCTCCAGTTCCGCCAGCGTTGCGGCGTGACCGTCGTGGGCATCCGACGCGGGCAGATCCGCATCACCTCGCCCGGCCCGAACGAATCCCTCCAGGCGGGCGACCGCCTGATCGTGATCGGCACGTCCGACAAGGTCCGCCAGCTCAAGTGCGGCGCCGCATCGTAAGAACGTGAAGCGGATCTCGTGAACCGACGGAACGCCTCCGACGCTTGACGCTTCACGAGATACGCTTCACGAATGGTTCAGCTTGCCTTGCGGTTGTCGCGGCAGAACTGGGCCATGAGTTCCATGGCCTTGCCGGTCTTCTCCATCGAGCCGTCGAGCTTGGCATAGGCGTCGACCAGCTCCAGCAGTTCCGGCGGGGCTTCGACCGTGCCGTACTGGTGGGCGGTGTTGACGATGCCGGCGTCCAGGCCGTACTCCATCGCCTTGGCGACGTACGCCCGGCAGACGCCGATCCTTCGGGCGGGCAGGTCCCGCACGCTGTTGCTGATGCCCAGCGAGCAGTGGACGCCTTTCATTCGCGGATCGGCCTTGATCTTCTTGATCGTTTCGAACGTGCGATAGGTGTAGCCGGGAACGCCGGGCTCCATCGGCATGTCGATCGCCAGCGGGAAGACCGTCGAGTCGAAAAAGATCTGGCCCGGCTTGAAGCCGTGGCGCATCGCGGCATCGAAGAGCTGTTTGGCCAGGGCGTAGAGTTCGTCGACGGAGTGCGACCCGCCGGGACCGGTGGCTTTTTCCTCGCTCACCAGCAGTCCGACGAACGAGAAGTCGTAGTCCTTCTTCAGCGGCATTATCTTGTCCATCGTGTAGACTTTGATGGAGTTGAGCAGGGGAGCGTGAAGCGATTCGTTGCCTCGCTTCACGTGGTCCGCCACACCAGGTGCGTTCGCGTACCATTCCTTCAATCCGGCGACCAGGACCGCGTCGCTGCTGCTGTCGATGCAGACGGGCACGCCGCGACCCCACCTCTTCACGAGCCGGACGTACTGGACCATCATGTCCACCGCCTGCTGCGGGTCCTGCTCGCCGAACGCGTCGAGATTGACCGCGATGTAGTCCGCGCCGTCGTTGGCCTGCGATTCGACCAGGGCGCGAATATAGTCGAGCTGCGGGCTGGGCGTCGTGTATGCGCCGGCGCCGAGGGCATGCAGGTCCTTCATGATTTGTCCGGTCTTGGGAATGGAGGCGTGGATCGATTCGCCGATCGAGATCAAGGCGTTCTTCATCGTGTGGTCTTTCCCAAACAGATAGTTGATGATGGACGAGGTGTGCCGCAGGGCGGGATTGCGGGGCTTGTTGATCGTGGTTCGCAGGCGCTGCCGGCCTTTGCCTTCGATCATCTTGCCGCCGTCTTCCGACGCGGCGGCCTCGTAGATCCGTTCGCCGGTGCAGACGCGGTCGAGATTGTTGCCGCAATGGCCGTCCGCGGTGGCGTCGCCGCAGGGGGCGTTGTCGAGGCCCTTCTCGCAGCCGCCCATGGTGCACAGACCGAAGTTCTCCGGCAGGAAGCAGTCGCCGCACTCCTCGCAGTCGAACATGAGGTACTTGAAGCCCTTCTCGGTGCTGTTGAAGAGCTTGTAGATCGCGCCTTCGCCGGCGTCGGCGCCGAGGACGGACATCGTCTTTTTGAATGCGCGGAATCCGACGTGCTTGGGGTCTAGCATGGCCCAGTGCGCGAAGTCGAAGAATCGCTTGCCGAAGGTCGGGTACGGCGTGATCAGCGGGACTCTCTGGCCCGATTCGTCGTAGAGATAGAAGGGGTCCTTCGTCGGCCAGCACAGATTGCCTTTGAACTGCTCCCAGCCGGCGCCGATCTGGGCGGCACGATTGAGGATCTTCACGAAGATTTCGAAAGTCGGGACGCCGCCGACGTCGACGCCCGCGGCGCCGAGGCCCTTGTACATCGCGACCTGCTGGGCCGCACGCTCGATGTGGTCGTCCACGCGTTCGGACTGGACCTTGGCCAAGAGCTCGTCGCTGACAAAGCAGCCGGGCAGCTTGCCGTCGTGCATCAATCGCGGGGCGGGCGTCAGCGTGCTGAGCAGATAGACGTTGCCGATCACCGGGATGCTGCCTTCTTGAGGAGGAAAGACTTCCTTGAGATAGCGGAACAGTTCGAGCGATTTCTTCCAGTCCCAGCCGACCTGCGTGATGAGGAACTCCGCGCCGCAGGCGATCTTCTTCTCCATCTTGTAGTACTGCTGCATCTGGGACGGCTCGGTGTACTTGAACGGCGAGACCGCGGCGCCC
>JAAYVJ010000756.1 GCA_012517265.1 Planctomycetota bacterium
AACGCGATGCACATCACCGCCAGCGTCTTCATCAATGACGACGAGTCGGGGCTCCACCAGGATTTCGAGACCTGGCTGGAGAAGCTGGCCCCTGAGAAGCCGTACAGCCAGTACCGGCACAATACCGCCGAGGACAACGGCGACGCGCACCTCAAGCGAACGGTCATGGGCCGGGAGGTCGTGGTCGCGATCACGCAGGGCCGGCTCGACTTCGGGCCCTGGGAACAGATCTTCTACGGCGAGTTCGACGGCAAGCGAGAGAAACGCGTCTTGGTCAAGATCATCGGGGAATAGGCGAGCTGCCCTATGGAACTGCTCCTATTCCTGCTCAAAGTCCTCGGGATTTCCCTGTCCGGCGCGCTGTCGCCTGGACCGGTGACGGCGGTCGCCATCGCGATGGGGGCCCGCAATCGTTTCGCCGGGACGCTCATGGCGCTGGGCCACGGCGTCGTTGAGTTTCCCCTGATGGTCTTGTTGATCTTCGGCGTCGGCCGGTTCCTTCAGATTCCACGGGTGGAGATCGGCATCGGTCTGGTCGGCGGGGCGGTCATGATCTTCATGGCCGTTCAGATGATGCGGGGGCCGGGGCGGACTGGCGATTCGTCGGTTCAGACCGCTGGCGGGGGGCCTTTTGCCGCCGGCGTCTTCCTTTCGGGAAGCAATCCGTACTTTCTCATCTGGTGGGCCACGGTCGGCCTGGCCATGATCACGCAGGCCAGGGGGTTCGGCGCCTGGGCGTTCGTGCTCTTCGCGCTGGCGCACTGGTCGGTGGATCTGGTCTGGCTGACGATTCTCTCCTGGGCGAGCTTCAAAGGGGCCTCGGTCTTCGGCCCGAAGGGGCAGCGGATCGTGCTGGCCGTTTGTGCGCTGGCGATGTTCGGCTTCGGCCTGTGTTTCGTCGTGGCGCAGATCGCGAAGCTGTGACTGCGGAGCGCCGCTCGCTATTGCAGCGGGTCTTCCACAGGGGCAGTCTCCTGCGGCGGCGTCGGGGGTTCCGATCGCTCCTTCTCCCGAGGGATCGCGGGGGCTTCGTGCAGGACGTCCCGAAGGCTGTACTGCATCAGCACGCCGCGTTGCGTTTGAGCGATCCGGTGCAGATCGTCATGCATTCCGGGTTTGGGCTGGGCGAGGGCCCCGGCGGCCACCGCCTCGGCGATCTCGGACAGCCGGATGTGGGCGGGATCGCGAACCAGGACGTAGCCGGGGTTCGGTTCGGACGTCCTGCCCAACAGGCCGCGATTGACCAGTTCGTCGAGTAGCTTCTGGCCGAATTCGCCGGGGATGTCCAGCCGGCTGCAAATGGCGTCTGTCGAGAGGGGGCCCTGGTCCGTCTCGAACGCGGCGGCGATCTCCCTGGCCACGGCGATGCCGGTCATTTCGTTGGCGATGAACCGGACATCGGTCTCTTTGGCCAGGAGTCTCTCGGCCGATTCGAGCGTCACGAAGTGCTGGACCGCGAAAGTCAGTTGCAGGCCGAACAGGACGATCATCCAGGTGACGTAGACCCAGAACACGGCCAGCGGGATCAGGCCGAGCACGCCGTAAAGGGCGCTGTAGGGGATCAATCGCAGGACGTATACGCCGAACCCCCATTTCGCCAGACTCCACACCAACGCGGCCACCGCCGCCCCCCACAGGGCGGGACCGGCCTTGACCTTGGCGTTGGGCATCACCAGATAGAGCAGGAACAGGCCGGTTGCCGACACGAGGAAGGAAATCAACGGCCCCAGCGACGCCAGGGGGCCGGACTCGATGGTCTGAAGAAGGGTGAATCGCGTCGTGGCGTAGAGCCCCACGGCCAGCAGCAGGGGACCGAGCGTCAGCAGCGCCCAGTAGTTGATCACCTGATGGAGAAACCGGCGGCCCTTGGGCACGTGCCACATGTGATTGAAGGCGGTTTCGATCAGTGAAAGCAGCCGCAAGGCCGCCCAGATCACCAGGATCGCGCTGACCAGGCCGAGCGAGCCCTTGTTGAGCCCTTCGAAGAAGCGGTCGATGATCCGATCCAGGTACTCGGTCAGGACGACGTTTTCCTCGGGTCTGTCCGGGTTGGGGTACTCGATCTTGCTGAGTCGAAGCTCGTCGTAGATGAGCTTCTTGACCTGCTCGCCGGTCTGGCGATAGGCGGGAAAGGAGTTGAAGATCAGCACGGCGACGATCGCCAGGGGGACCAGGCCGAAGACCGTGTAGTAGGACAGCGCGGCCGCCAACTGCTCGGCTCGGTTCTTCTTCAGGAGTCTGAGACAGTGTGCCCACAGTTTGTACTGAAACACCACGAACCGGCCGGCTCGGCCGAGATTCGCCGCGGGTGTCATCAGCAGGTCTTTGAAAGTCCTCATTTCTTCAGCTTCTTCAGCAGTTCGTCGAGGCCGCCCAGGATCTGGTCCTGGAACTGGGTCTCCAGGAAACCCGCCAGATTGATCTGGGGCGAACTCAGCGTGCCCGTCAACGGCACAGAGATTCGTTTCCCCGCCCGCCCCTCGTCTCCGACCCGCGCCGTGCGGCCTTCAAAAGTATACGGAAGGACGACCTTCATGTCCAGGATTCCGTTCAGGCCGATGCTGCCGCCGAAGTTGATCGGATTGTCGCCCAGGTCGATCTGCATATCGTCGTACCGCACGGCAGCGTCTCGCAGAGCGATCTTCGTGGGGCGGATCGTCGCTACCTGGTCTCGCAGGGGCGACGTCTTGAAGGCCCCGAGTATCTTGTTCAGGAGCGAAGCCTGAAGGCGGAGGTCCTGGATGCCGATGACGCCGTCGAGCTGGGCCGCCCTCGCATGGCCGGCGGTCAGGGGGATGGTCAGGGACTGCGTCTCGAAGTTCAGGACGCCGCTGATGTTGACCGCGTCGGCGAAGATGGGATTGACGTACTGCAGGAAGCTGCCGGTCATCGTGTCGGTGATCTGGATGCTCTGGGCAACCTGCATCGGGGCGGTGGACTTCAACAGGATGGGCGTCTTCGTGAGATCGGCCTGCGCGGCGAAGTTGAGCTTGCCTTTGTTGACCGTGGTGGTGAAGGGCATGATGTGCATGAGCCCCTTCTCGACCTGGACGTCGATCTTCGTCGGGCCGAAGTTGAGCCCCTTGTACTCGGCGCCGTCGAATCCGAGGGAGGTTTTGCCGTTGAGATTGGCGAGCATGGCGTTCGGATCGTCAACAGGGTACGTGCTCGCGAGGTCGAGGGAGATCTGCCTTTGCCCGGTCAGGCCCACCGTCCCGGGCACGAACACCGACGCCGCCTGGCCGACGGCCGCCAGGTCCGCCTGGGCGTCGAGCCGAGCTTCCAGGCTTGCCTTGTCGCCCCGAAGGGTCCGTTGGAGCGTGCCCTTTCGGATGCTGATCTGCGGGCCGGTCACCTGCAGTTGCACGACGTTGATCGCCCTGGCGGTCGGGTCGAGGTACGCGTCGAACTGGGCCGTGATGAGGGATTGGCGGAAGGTCTCCTTCTCGGGAGAAGTCAGCGTGAGGTTCTGGATCTGCGTGGCGTTCGTTCCGATGCGGTAGACGCCTTTCTCGCGGGTCACCGTCAGTTGGGACTGGGCCAGCCCATCGAGCCCCAGGTCCGGCGGGAAGGACGCGAACAGCACGGCATAGGGCTTGAGCTTCCCGAGATTCACGTCCTTCGCCGTAACCGCTGCGCTCAGCGGGGCGTCGACGCCCGGTCCATACGGGATCGCCGTTTTTGCAACGCTGATCGAGCCGAAGCCGGCGGTGGCCGAGAGGCTGTCCACCGTCAGGGTCTGTTTCTGTTGGTCGACGCCCATTGCGAAACTGACGTTCAGCCGGGGCTCGGCGACGCTGTCGCCGTTCGGCGTGGTCAGGGCGATCTGTTGCGCCGACAGCGAGCCGGAGACGCCGATGGCCCCATCATGAAGGGAGATCTGTCCCTCGCTCGCAGTCTGGCCGGCGATCTTGTACGCGCCCAGGTTCACAAACGAACCCAATTCGGACTGGAGCGACGCAAGGTTCACCTGGCCCTTGTACTGGATCTTCTCCAGGTCCCCTTGGGCCGTCAGTTGGGCGAAGGGAGCGGTGATATCGAGGCTTTCGAGCCGGGAGGCGCCCTTGGGATCGGTAGAGAGCCGCAGCGAGGCCTTCACGGGCTTGCTGAGGGCCACCTTCTCCTGGTTGACGACGCCCGCCAGATCGGCGACCTGCGCCTCGGCCACGAGGGTGGCGCGACCCTTATCCGTGGTCGTGCCGAGGGTCCCGGTGGCCCGGCCGCCGGTGATCTTCATGCCTTCCTGCACGCCGATGGTCTTGGGCATCTGGGACAGGACCGTCGCGAGGTCGACGTCGAACTCGCCCTTGAGGTCGTAGGCCGAGCCGCTCTCCAGCAATTGAGTCATGGACTCAACAGTTGTCGGCAGCTTGCCCGTGGCGGAGAGGGTGGCCCAGTCCGTCCGGACATCCAGTTGGTCGACCTTGAGGATCTCCCCGGACCGGGTCAGGCCCGCCTGCACGTTCAGCTTCGACGTCCGGAGGCGGTCGCCCTGGAGGACATCGCCTGTGACGTCCAGGCCCCGCCCGACGACCTTGGCGGTGAGGGTTTCGATCCGGCCGTCCTGGACCTCGCCCTGGATCCTGGCCGAGACGGCGCCCTTCGCCTGCACCTGCACCCCGGCCATCGCCAGGAATGGGGCCACGGAACCGAGATCGAGATCGTTGACCTCGACCGTGACGTCGCCGGTTGTGCCTTTGAGACTCCAGCCCTGTTCTTCGGCCGGCGTGATCTGTCCCGACACGCCGATCCGCCCCGGCGTCTGGGCCTGTGCGACGACGGCGGTGACGTCGAATTTGGATTCGCGACCGGCCGGCCGCAGATCCACGTTCGAGTCCAGCTTCGCAAGCTGTACCGTTCGTCCAGCGGCGTCGGTCAGTTGCACGCTGCCGTCGTGGACGACCACGTTGTTGAGTCGCGCCAGGCTCTTCATGTCGAAGCCCGACGATTCGTCGCTTGCGGTCGGCGGGCGGTTCCTCAGGTCGATGGCCACGCGAGGCTGTTCGATGACCGTGCGATCCAGGCCGGGACTGCCGCTCAGGAGGCTGGCGTAGCTCGGCTTGGTCGTGATCCGGCCGACGTTGACCTGCGCCCATCCGTCCTGTCCCCGGAAGCTGAAGTCCGCGACCTGGACCCCGCGGAGCCAGCCGATGGAAAGACTGCCGATGCTGGCCTGTCCGCCTGTGCCGGCGCTGATTCGGGCCACCAGCCAGCGAGTGAACCGTTGGCTGGAAAGGGCGGTCGGAATCAGGAGCACGATCAGGATCAGGAAGACAAAAAGTCCGGCCGGGACCCAGAGCCATCTCTTCGCCCGTCTTGCGCGTCGCGGTTCCCTCGGTTGCGATTGCGGTTTCTTCTGCTGCTCTCCCATGGCATACCCCCAAGACGATGATGGGCTGCGTGACTACTCCTTGTCCGGACCCTCTCGGCAACGAGGACAGGGGCGGAAGCCGAGAACTCGCAAGCCCGGTTTCTTCTGACTAAAGCTACGGCGGGGTCCGTTGCATGTTCAAAGGGACACCCGGCGGCAGGGGGGCCGTGCAACGTCAGAGTCGAAGGGAGAATGCCTCGGGAGACCCAGGATCGGTGGAATGCCGACCGCGTCTTGGGCAGTCGATCAATCCTTCATGATCTCGTTGGACTTTTGGGTGACCAACGAATCGACCTTGTCCGAAAACTCCTTCGTGATGTCGTCGATCTGCTTCTTGGCGGCATTCAGGTCGTCTTCGGTGATCTGGCTGTCCTTTTCCTGCTTTTCGAGGGTCTTGTTGGCGTCCCGGCGGATGTTGCGAATGCTGATCTTGGTCTGTTCGCCGGCCTGCTTGGCCTGCTGAACGAGGTGTCTGCGCCGTTCCTCGCTCAGCGGCGGGATATTGAGGCGGATGAACTTGCCCTCGACGAGCGGGGCGATGCTCAGGTCGCTGCTCTTGATCGCCTTTTCGATGTCCTTGACGGACGCCGGGTCGAAGGGCTTGATCATGAGCATATCGGATTCGGGCGCCGAAATCGTGGCCAGGGCCTTCAGCGGGGTGGGGCTGCCGTAGTACTCAACCTTGAGGTGCTCGACCAGCGCCGGAGTCGCCCGACCGCCCCGAAATGCCTTGAGATCGTCCTGAAGAACCTCGACGGCTTTCTGCATCTTCGTTTTGCTCTCGGAAACGACAGCTTGCGTCGCCATTGCCAATACCCCTGCCATTGATTGCCGATTATTGATTACAGATGATTGTCCCGCACGGTCGCGCCCGCGTCAAGAGGCGATCATCCATTGTCGATCAGGGTCCCCACCGGCTCGCCGCAGATGGCCCTGGTGATGTTGCCCTTTTTGAAGATGTTCAGCACGATGATCGGGATGTGGTTGTCCCGGCACAGGCTGATCGCCGCGTGATCCATGATCCGCAGCCCCTTGCTCAAGACTTCGGTGTACGAGAGCATCTGGTGCAGCGTCGCCTCAGGGTTCTTCTTCGGATCGTCGCTGTAGACCCCGTCGACCTTGGTGGCCTTGATCAGGAGGTCCACGTCCAGTTCCGAGGCCCTCAACGCGGCGCAGGTGTCGGTGGTGAAGAAGGGGTTGCCCGTGCCGCCGGCCAGGATCACGACCCTGCCCTGTTCGAAATGCCGCAGGGCACGCCGGCGAATAAACGGCTCGCACATGGCGGCCACCTCGATCGCACTCATGACCCGCGTCGGCTGGCCGAGCTTCTCCAGCGTCTCCTGCAGGGCGCAGGCGTTGATGATCGTGGACAGCATGCCCATGTAATCGGCCGTGTTGCGCGGGATGCTGCTCTTCTGCGAGAACGTCTCGCCGCGAATGAAATTGCCTGCGCCCACGACGATGGCGACCTGAGGCCCCAGCTTGCAAACCTCGGCGATCCGCTCCGCGATAGAGGCCAGAGAACCGCCCTCAATGCCGAACTCCCCGGGTTTGCAGAAGCTTTCCCCGGAGAGTTTGAGCAAAACACGCTTGTACTTGCCTTCTCCCATGGTGCCGAAGCCCGAGGATTCCCCACCCCCGGGCCGCAACCCTCCTTAGCCGACCTCGAATCGGACGAACTGCTTGATGGTGGCCTTGCCGCCGGCCTGCTTGGCCGCCTCGGCGAGAACCTGCTCGACGCTCTTGGTGTCGTCCTTCACGAACGGCTGAAGGACCAGGCAGAAATCGCTGTAGAACTTCTTGAGCTTGCCATCGACGATGCGTTCGACGACGGCGGCGGGCTTGCCCTTGACCTGTTCGGCGTAGATGGCCTTTTCCTTCTCAATGACCGCGGGGTCAATGCTGGACGGGTCCAGCGCGATCGGCTTGCTGGCCGTGATGTGCATGGCGAAATCCGCTGCGGCCGCCTGGATGGCGGGGGACTGCGCGGTCTTGTCGCTGTCGGTCTCGATCAGGATCATGCTGCCGACCTTCTTGTTGAAGTGGACGTACACGCCGATCAGGCCGGGGCCGTCGAGCGTGAACCGGGTGTAGTCGCCGACCTGCATCTTCTCGCCGGTCTTGCTGACGACGTCGGTCAGCACCTCTTGGAAGGCCTTGCCGTTGACTGCGGTCCGGAGAACGGTGGCTGCGCCGGGCTGGGCCGGTGCGACCGCGATGTACTCGCGGAGATCCTTGGCCATGGCGACGAAGTCGTCGCTCTTGGACACGAAATCCGTCTCGCAGCAAAGAGTCGCCATCGCGGCGGTCTTGCCGTCCGGGCTCTGCCAGAGGACGACCGCGCCCTCGGTGGTCTCCCGCTCAGCCCGCTTGGCCAGGGTGGCCAAGCCTTTCTTGCGGAGGATCTCCGTGGCCTTGTCCATGTCGCCGTTGGCTTCTTCGAGGGCCTTCTTGCATTCACCCATGCTCTGGCCCGATATCTTCCGCAACTTGACTACGGTTGCTGCTGTAATTTCCGCCATTTCACCGGTCTCCTATTGCCCTTGGTGCAGGGAAACCCCACTTGAGGGCCTGAAACGAACTGTGCCCCCGCGTTCACGGGGAGCGACGAAGTCCGCCAACCATTGTCCTGACCATGTTCAACACGCCGCGTCTGTTTCTGCGTCAGTCGTCGTATCTGCCAAGTTCTTAGAACACAAGCAGTTATGTCATTCATGCCTGCGGTTGAGGCTCCTGCGGAGCAAGGCCTTCGTCCGCGGGCTGCGATTCGTCGCCCTCGGCGACTTCTTCCGCACCTGCGGCGGCATCGCTGCCGTCGGCGCGGGCCGTGGTGGGCCGACGGGAACGGACCCGCCGCGGTGGCCGGGGCGTCATCTCCTGCTGACGAGCCGAGACCATCGTCTTGCCGATTGCAACCGCGTCGGCCAACTCGTTGAGGATGATCTCAATGGCCCGGATGGAGTCATCGTTGGCCGGGATGGCGACATCGACGGTATCCGGATCCGAATCGGTGTCCAAAACGCCGATGGTGGGGATCTTCAACTTCGCTGCCTCGCGCAGGGCCAAGTATTCCTTCTTGGCGTCCACGGCGACGATGATCGCGGGAAGCCGGGTCATCTTCCGCACGCCGTCGAGGTTGGTGCGGATCTTCTTCATTTCCCGCTTGTAACGCGAAGCCTGCTTCTTGCTTTCGGACTCCATCGTCCCGTCCTGCTCCATGGTCTCGAGCTGCTCCAGTCTCTGCAAACGGGAACGGATGGTCCGGAAGTTCGTGAGCATGCCGCCCAGCCAGCGTTCCGACACGAAATGCATGCCGCAACGGGTGGCCGCCGCCTCGACGGCCTTCTGAGCCTGCCGTTTGGTGCCGACGAAAACCACGTCGCCGCCCGAGGAAACGATCTCAGCGAGCAGCTTCTTGGCGATCAAGATGCCCTTGAGGGTCTTCTTGACGTCAATCACATGGATGTTGCCCCGCTTTGCGAAGATGAAGGGGGCCATCTTCGGATTCCACCGGCTTACGCCGTGTCCGAAGTGCACCCCCGCGTTGATGAGTTCGCGCGCCAACTGCTTAGCCACAACTACCTCCAAAACACGTTCGACCGTTCTTTGAATGCAGAAACTAACCGCGAAACTTCACCTAACTAACGGAATTGTCCCGCAATGTCAAGTGCTTTTATCCCGATAATTTACCGCCGGTGCCGGCGAATCGCGGAAGGGGCAACGACCCCGCCCTTGGTGGGGTGAGCGGGGTCGTCGGGTCGTAAAAGGGCTAATCCGTGGCATTTATGCGTCAACTAGCCCATGTGAGTCATTGTCTTGGTGGCTTGACCATGGTACCAGACGGTCATTAGGATGTTCGCCTCGGTTTTCTTGCCCTGCACCTCGCCGGTCGTTGTGTTTGTCAGCTTGATCACGACGCTGGGGTTGTCCTTGAGCCACTGGTTGATCTGTTCGTCGAGGAAGTCGATCGCGCCGGGATGGAGCTTCGTGAAGAACGTCTTGCATCCGGTGATTCGATCGCCATTGCCCGCCGGGGCGGCCGGGCGAGGAGCGACCGGTTTGGGGCCCAGAACCGGAGGTTTCGGTGCAGCCGGGGGCGTCGCTGCCGGGGCGGCGGCTGGCGCTGGCGTCGGAGCCGCGACCGGCGTGCCGGTTCCCCCCCCGAGGTTCAAAGGAGCCCGGGAGACAGGGGCAGGGCCGGTTGCCGGTTTGGCTTCGGGCGTCGCGGGGACGCCGGGAATGGTCGGCTGAGGCATGGGCGGTTTGCCGTTGGCGGGGGGAAATCCTGTGTTGCCCGGGTTGCTCATGAGTGATCCTCCATACAAGCTGCCAGTGTTCGTAAGTCGCCGATTACGTCACGGGCGCAACTCATCACGGTCGCACGCGACCGCGTGAACGGCCCACATTTCAGCTTTTGTCGGAGTGCAGAGTCCTCAACCTCCGGCAGGATTCTGCGGTGGGGTCGCGGGAGGATTCGCCTGCGGAGGCGTCGCCGGCGGCCCCGGCTCTTTTCCCTCCTCCTTGGGTTTTTCCGCGGGATTCCCTTCTGGTTTTGGTGTTTCAGGTTGTGGCGAGGGAGGTTGCTGGGTCTTGGCCTTCTCCGCCTCAGCCTTGATGCGCTCGGCCTCCGCTTTGGCCTGCTGGGCCTCGGCTTCCGCCTTCGTCTTCAGGGCTTCGGCTTCCGCCTTGGCTTTGGCCGCCTGCTCGGCTTCGCTCTTGGCTTGTTGGGCCTCGGCTTCGGCTTTGACCTTCGATGCCTCCGCCTCGGCCTTGGCCTTGGCGGCTTGCTCGGCTTCGCTTCTGGCCCGCTGCGCCTCGGCGGCAACCTGCTCGGCCTTGGTGCTCAACTGCGTCACCTGGACCTTGGTGTGTTCGAGTTCGGCCTCCAGAGCCTCGACCTGTTGGCTGGTCTCCATGGCCTCCAGGCGGGCTGCGGTCCTTGCAGCCTCGGATTCCTGCTGGGCCGTGCGGGCCTCTTCGATTTTGCGTTGTTGCTCGTCCTCGCGAGCCTTGATGCCCAGCGGATCCATGACCTGCTCATGCAGACCCTGGGTCATCGGCGAGCGGTGCTTCTCCCGGAGCATGTCCACGACTTCCTGGTTGGGCACGCCTTCGCTGGAGATCGTGGGCGTCATGATGAAGATGATCTCCTTGGCCCGCTCCTCGAAGTCCCGACCCGAGAAGAGGAGTCCCAAAATGGGGATGTCCTTGAGAACGGGCACGCCGCGGACGACATCCCGCTTCTCCGACTTGCGGATGCCGCCGATGATGAGACTCTCGCCGTGCCGGATGCGGTTCTCCTCGTTGGTGATCGTGCGCTCCGTCACGACCGGGATCTGCGTGATGCCTTCGGGAGTCAGATAGGCGGCCAACTGCGCCGTGGTCTTGAGGCCGATGGAGCCGTCGGCGTACACGTGCGGCGTGATCTGCAGTGAATCGATGATGTCGTAGTATTCCGTCTGCGTCCGCAGAATCGTCTCGCCGCCGAAGCCGCCCGACTGAATCGTGATCTGCTGGAGGGGGATGTGCTCTTTGGCCTGGATCTTGGCGGTCTGCCCGTTGACCACCTCCAGGGAGGGGTTCATGAGGATCTTCATGTAACCGCGGGACACGAGGACGTCAACGAGGGCCTCGAACTTGTGGCCGGCGTCTCCCCGGCTGACGCCCATCTTCAGCCCGAACTTCTCTCGAGGCGCGCTTCGCAGCGAGGCGCCGGGAAAAGCCAGATACCCGTTGTTCTCCTGGCCTCCCAAGGTGACTCCTTCCCCGAAGAGGTTCTCAATGAACATCGAAACCTCGCGGTCCACGGTCAGGTCCGCGTAGACCTCGGAGACCATGCAGTCGATCCGAACCTGGATCGGCGGCACATCGATCTCCTTGATGACATCGAGGATTGCATCGACATCCTGCTCGGTCAGGGCTCGCACGATGATCTGGTTGGTGGCGGGATTGGCCGTGACGGTGAAATTCGGAACCGTCTGCGATTTCTCGCCCTTGGCGTCGAAAATCCTGCTGGAGAACTGCTCCCGGATGATCCCTTCCAGTTTTTCCGCGGTGTGGTACTTGGCGAAGTAGAAGAGCTTCCATTCCTCGGCTCCGCCCACGATCTGTTTGACCTTCTTGGGCTGCTGCTTATAGACGCTCGCCAAGGGGATGTTGGGCTCTTTGGCAGTCTCGATCTTGTTGAGATCGCGAAGGATGGTCTGGGCCTCGATCGCGGTTACACGTTCATCGGGCCAGTCATGACAACCGGCCAGGCCGAGCACCCCCAAAACAAGAAAAGCCGCAAACAGGCTCGCATCGCGGCTGATCCTGTGGCTGTCATTCCTCATAGGCCTTCACCAGTCGTACCTAGCTACGAACCTCGACGTTCCGCAGTAACTGTGATCTACCCTTCGAACCTCCTTTCCTCGCAGGTAGACGTCAGCGAGAAGGATTCTATTGCACCTATTGTTATCGTCAAGGCCATTTTGAAGGGATTAGCAAAAATGGGGGCAGAGCAACTTGCCCAGATTAATGTCGTGAACGAACTCTGTTTTTATGCTATTGTGTCGGCCTATGACCAAGAAGAAAAATACGCAGGTGACAGTAGGGTTCGTGGCTCTCGGATGCCCGAAGAACGTGGTGGACAGCGAACGCATGCTCGCGGAGATCGTCCAGGCCGGGTACCTCCTGGCCGCGACGCCCGAGTCGGCGGACGTGGTGGTCATCAACACCTGCGGCTTCATCGAGCCGGCCAAGCTCGAATCGCTCGATGCGATCGACGGTGCTATTGAGAGCAAAAAGAGAGGGAAAGTCAAGAAAGTGATCGTGGCCGGATGCCTGGCGCAGCGGCTCGGGGAGCCGCTCCTGGATGAGGCCCAGGGGATCGATGCGGTGGTCGGGCTCGAGCACCGGGATTCCATCGTGAACGTGATCCGGGAGACGCTGGCGGCCGAGACGCCTCTGGTCTTCCACGGCCCCACGCCGGAGACCATCGCGGACGACCGGGTGCGTCTGCGAATCGGGCCGACCCACTCGGCGTACCTGCGCGTCAGCGAGGGGTGCAGCCACCGGTGCTCGTTCTGCACCATCCCCGCGATCCGCGGCCCGTTCCGCAGCAAGCCGGCACAGAAGGTCCTGGACGAGGCCAGGGAACTGGTCGGCTCCGGCGTCGTGGAGTTGAACGTCATCGGGCAGGACACGACCATGTACGGGCGGGACCTCCGCCTTCCCGGCGCGCTGGCCTCCCTGTTGCGACAGATGGAGCAGATCCCCGACCTGTCGTGGATCCGGCTCCTGTACGCCTATCCCACCGGCATCGACGACGGCCTGATCGATACGATCGCGGGCAGCGCCAAGATCGTTCGGTATCTCGATGTCCCCATCCAGCACGCCTCCAACGGGGTGCTCAAGGCGATGCGCCGGCCGGACTCCCAAGACGATCTGCGCAGGCTCGTCGAGAAGCTCCGGGCCGCAATGTCCGATATTGTCCTGCGAACCACGGTGATCGTGGGCTTTCCCGGCGAGACGCAGGGCGATTTCGACGAGTTGCTCGAATTCATTCGCTGGGCCCGGTTCGACGCGCTGGGCGCGTTCACCTACTTCCCCGAAGCCGGGACGCCTGCGGCCGAGATGCCCGACCAGATCCCCGACGAGGTCAAGCAGGACCGCTTCGACCGGCTCATGCTGGCCCAGCAGGAGATCGCCTTCGCGCGGAATCGGGACCGCATCGGCGGCACGTTCGCCTGCCTGGTGGACTCTCGGGACCCGGATCCCGCCCGCGGGGGCAAACGCCGGTCGCGGCCTACGGGGCGGGGACGCTTCTACGGCCAGGCTCCGGACATCGACAGCGCGTGCCTGATCCAGGGCTGCACGGCCGAGCCGGGCCGGTTCGTCAACGCGCGCGTCACCGGGGTGCAGGACTATGATTTGGTCGTCGAACAACTTTGATGTTGAAGCGATCCCGGGGCGTCTGTAAACTCACCGCCATGTGGAAACATGTGCCGAACATCCTGACGTTCATGCGCCTGGGGCTAACGGTCATCTTCTTGTGGATGATCCTTTATTCCCCGCAGATTGAGGCCGCCAAACGCCCGTTCTTTCTGGATGTCGCCTTCGTGTTGTTCGTCATCGCGGGGTTCTCGGATATCATCGACGGTCACATCGCCCGCCGATACAACGCGGCCACGAAGTTCGGCCGCATGATCGATCCCCTGGTCGACAAGATCCTGGTCTGCGGGGCGTTCACCTGCTTCGCGATCATGGGGATGCCGAACCTGTTCGACTGGAGTCCCATGACGCTGGCGTTCGTGCATTGGACCGTCCTGGGGATTCTGGTCGTGCGAGAGGCCTATGTCACGATCCTGCGCCAGATTGCGGAGTCCCGCGGGGTCAACTTCGGCGCCGTGGCGGCCGGCAAGATCAAGATGTTCCTCCAGTCCTTTGCGATCGGTACCGTGCTGATCAAAGCCGCCCATGTGCAGACCGCCCAGTGGGGTCACTGGTTCACCATTGTCACGTACCTGGCCATGATCGTGATGACCGTCGTCTCGGGCCTCCAGGCCACCCGACGGCCCACGAAGGCCCCGCAGGTGGCGGCGGTCTAGCGGACGGCGGTCTGGGATCTGTTCCGGGCCGCGCGAACGTCGGGCCCGATTTACGGCATCGTTATTTGAGGAGCAGGCATGAGGATTTCGTTTTCCCCCCGAGTGGTGTGGTCGTTGGCCGGTCTGTCTCTGTGCGTGGTTCTGTCGGCGGGATTTGCCGGGGCCGCAGTCGCCGCCGAGAAGGAGTTCCTGCCTCAGCTTGCCGAGGGGAAGACCTGGAAGCTCGCCTGGAACGACGAGTTCAACGGCAGCGAGGTGGACCAGTCCAAGTGGGAGCTGTGCGGCGACTGGAAACGGCGGGACGGCTTCTGGGTCAAAGAGGACTCGTATCTCGACGGGCAGGGCAATCTGATCCTTCGCACGAAGAAGGACGGCGACCGATACACTTGCGGCGCCGTCCGCACGAAGGGCAAGTTCGAGCATCGCTACGGCTACTGGGTCTGCCGGTGCAAGTTCCCGAAGGAACAGGGGCATTGGCCGGCCTTCTGGCTCTATACCGATGGCGTGGGCAAGGTCGGCGACGCCGGCCGCGACGGCACCGAAATCGACATCATGGAAAAGCCTTGGCGCGAGGACCGCATCACGCAGAACCTCCACTGGGACGGCTACGGCAAGGAGCATCGCTCCGACGGCACGAAGTTCAGCTTCCCCGGCGTGAGCGAGGGTTTCCACACCTTCGGTCTGCACTGGACGCCCGAGGAGTACGTGTTCTACATCGACGGCAAGGAGACCTGGCGGACCCGCGCCGGCGGCGTGTCCCAGGTCCCGGAGTACGCCAAGCTGACGGAGGAGATCGGGGATTGGGGCGGGGACATCAAGAAAGCCAACCTGCCCGACCATTTCACGGTGGACTACGTCCGCGTGTACGATGCGGTCGACGCGACCGCGGCCGCCGAGCCGGCCCAGTCGCTGGTCGAGCGGGCCGCCAACGTCCGCCCGTCCCCTCAACAGCTCGCCTGGCAGAAGCTCGAGTTCATCGCGTTCATCCACTACACGGTGAACGCCTTTACGGACAAGGAGTGGGGCGACGGCACGGAGGACGAGAAGATCTTCAATCCGACTCAGCTCGACGTGCGTCAGTGGGTGCGGACGTGCAAGGACGCCGGGATGAAGATGATCATCCTGACGGCCAAGCACCACGACGGCTTCTGCCTGTGGCCCAGCCAGTACACCGAGCACTCGGTCAAGAACAGCCCCTACAAGGACGGCAAAGGCGACATCGTCGGCGAATTGGCCCAGGCCTGCCGGGAGGCCGGTCTCAAGCTCGGGCTGTATCTGTCGCCCTGGGATCGTCACGAACCCACCTACGGCGACACCGAGGGCTACAACAAGTTCTACAAGAACCAGCTTCGCGAGATCCTGACCAACTACGGCGAGATCACCGAGGTCTGGTTCGACGGCGCTAAGGGCGAGAACGCCAAGGACATGGAGTACGATTGGGCCGGTTACTACGCGATCGTCCGCGAGCTTCAGCCCAACGCCGTGATCTTCAACGGCCCGGACATTCGCTGGGTGGGCAACGAGAGCGGCTACGCCCGCGAGAGCGAGTGGAGCGTGGTCAACAGCAACGGCTCGCTCTTCGGCATCGTCAACTGCACCTCGAAAGACCTGGGCAGTCTCAATGCCCTTGGCAAGGGCGACCGGCTCGTCTGGTACCCGGCGGAGACCGACGTCTCCATTCGTCCCGGCTGGTTCTACCACGCCAAGGAGGACGGCAAAGTCAAGTCCGTCGAGCATCTGCTGGACATCTACTTCAGGTCCGTCGGCTACAACAGCGTGCTGCTGCTGAACCTGCCGCCGGACAGGAGAGGCCTGATCCACGAGAACGACGTGCAGCGGCTCCACGAATTCCGCAAGGTGCTCAACGCCATCTTCGACGAGAACCTCGCCGCCGGCGCCAAGGCCGTCGCGTCGAACGTCAAGGGCAACGACCCCGCCTTCGCAGCCGCCCGGATCACCGACGGTGATCCGGAAACCTACTGGACCACCGACAATGGGACGTCTTCCGCGACGGTTGAGTTCGACCTGGGGAAGGAATGCACGTTCAACGTCGCCGAACTGGCCGAGCACATCGCGATCGGCCAGCGCATCGTCGAGTTCGTCCTGGAGATCCCCGGCGACGCCGGCTGGCGGGAGTTCGCCCGCGGCACGACGGTCGGCTACAAGCGACTGGTGCGGTTCGACCCGGTGACGGCGTCCAAGGTCCGCGTGCGGATCGTGGATTCCCGCGTGTGCCCGACGCTCTCGAATTTCGGTCTGTATTTCGCGCCGGCTGTAGAGGATATTCTTGGCAAGTGAGGCGCAAGAGAAGCTCGAAGATCGAAGCTCGAAATCCGAAACAATCACGAATGACCAAAATGCAGATGCTCGAAACAGCCCGGCGACCGACGCCAGTGTTTCGAGCATTTGAGTTTTGTGTTTTGGATTTGTTTCGGATCTTGGGTTTCGATATTCGGATTTACCCCTGTGGTTTCGTTGCGGCCTTGTAGTTGTCGATGAATTCCGCCGTCACGGCGTCGGGGTCGAGTCCGATGAGGTCGAAGATCTCGGTCTCCATCGCGACGATGGCTGCGTCGATCCTGGCGACCTCCGCCGGGTCGATGCCGGCGGCCTTGCGCTTGACCGCGTTCCTGGCGTGGGCTTCCGCCAGCCGCTCGCGGAGCGGCACGATCTTGTCGTGCATGGCCCGCTTGTCGGCGTAGTACACCAGCTTCTCCTCCCACGTCCGCGGCATATCGTCTTTGCTCACGATGGCGGTGTAGCGGTGTTTGCGGATCGTCTGGGCCAGGATGGGATAGGCGTCCTTCAGGTACGCGCAGGCCGCGTCCTCATGACGCACGCCGCCGTGCTTCTCCTTGAGCGTCCGCCACTTGGCCTTGTCCTCCTCCGTGACTGTCTGCTCGAACCGGCTGAAGTCCTCCAGCGGGAACTCGCACACGCGGAAGATGTCGTGCAGCAGGCAGGCCCGCTCCACGAGGTCCACATTGACGGGGAAATCCTGTTCGGCGATCCGCCGGGCGAGGAAGACCCCGAGCTTGGCGACCGCCTTGCTGTGTTTGATGATGTGCACCGGGACGTGACAATCCTTGAGCAGGTCGATGCACTCTTCCGAACTGGGCAGTAAATGACTCCGCATGAAAAGACTCCCTAGCTTCCCTTGCGGGCGGATTCCATTCACTTTCACTCCGAGCGGCGACCGACCGCCGTCGCGTCTGACTTCAAACGCTCTTGAACACACACTCAGGATATCGCGCTGGGCTCAGTGTGCAAGGGGATCAGAATTTTTTTGTCTTTTCCTGTTGACCGCCCGCGGGTACTGTTGTACAAGATATACAACAGTTGATACGGATGGATTGCGATGTACTTGCACCTGGATCATCAAAGCGGCGAGCCGATCTATCGACAGATCGTCGAGCAGATCAAGTTCAAGATCGCCTGCGGCCAGCTCGTTCCGGCGGACCGGCTGCCGAGCATTCGGGAGCTGGCCGGGCAGTTGAAGGTCAACCCTCGCACGGTCGTGCAGGCGTACGATGAACTCCAGAGCGGCGGGCTTGTGGTCTGTAAGCAGGGCCAGGGCGTCTTCATCACCGACAACCACGGCGCGATGCCGGCCGGCCTGCGGCGAAAGGCCATCGAGGATCTGATCAAGCGGACGCTGGCCGAGACGTCCCGGCTGGGGGCCGATGTGAGCGAGGTGCGGCGGATCTTCGAAGAGGTCGCCAAAGAGATGGGAGCGGGGAAATGAACGATTGTGCGATCCGAACGGAAGGATTGACCCGGGATTACGGCCGATTCCGGGCCCTGGACCGTGTGAACCTGACGATCGAGCCCGGCCGGGTCGTCGCGCTGCTCGGTCCCAACGGGGCGGGCAAGACCACGCTGCTTCGCCTGCTGATGGGACTGTTGGAGCCGACGGAAGGCCGCTCGTGGCTGCTCGGCGCAGCCAGCCGAGATTTGCCTGAGACGGTTGTATCGAGGGCTGGATACATGGGCGATGCGGAGGAGCCGCCCGGCTGGGCTACGATTCGTTCGCTGATCGATTTGCAGGCGGGTGCTTCTCGCGACTTCGATTGGGGGGAAATATCGCGCCTCCTGGCCATGCGGGAACTGAGTTCGAGCCGGACCTATGGCTCGCTGAGCAAAGGACAGAAGAAGTGGGTCCGCGCCTCGCTGATCCTGGCCGCCGGGACGGATGTTCTGTTGATGGACGAGCCCGCCGAGGGGATGGACCCCGCGGCCAGGCAGGACTTGTACGACCGGCTGCGGGAACACGTCACGCAGAGGAATGCGACCGCGATCGTTGCCACGCACGTCATCGGCGACATCGAGCGGATCGCCGACGACGTGGCTCTCATCGACCACGGCCGGCTCGTCGTCTACGCCGCGTTGGAGGACCTGCGCGAGCGGGTGCGCCAGATTGAGTTGCCGGCAGGCGAGCCGGCGCCGTCGTGGCCCGAGGGCGTCGAGGTCCTGGGGCAGAAGTGCGAGGAGGACGTGCAGTTCATTTGGGTGCAGTGCCGGTCCCAGAGCGAGAGCGATCTGGAGTCCGTGCTGCCCCGGCAGGCGGCGGTCAGGAGGGTCGGGCTCGAGAAGTTCTACCTGGCCATCGCCCGGCATGGCGAGCCGGCCCAGGCCGCTTCCGTTCAGAAGGAGAGCATGCCATGAGAATCAGAGTGTCACTGCTGAGAATG
>JAAYVJ010000156.1 GCA_012517265.1 Planctomycetota bacterium
CCTCCGCTCCCGTCGCAGAGAGGGCAGGCAAAGACCGGCCTGCCGCAGACACGCTCTGCGCCCAGGCGCCCCATGATCGCTCGTTTGGCCCGGCCCGGGGCTTCCTCACGCCCCGACGCCGTCCTTTCCCCGCTCGATCCCAGGCCTTAGGCTCCCTCTGACCCGCCAGAATCATCCGACAACGCAAACGGCTCTGCGCCGCACGCCCGCCGGAGACACGAATGCTACAAAGACCTGCGACGGCGCAGCCAACCGGCCAGTCCGGCTCCGATGCCGCCCAGCAGAAACGCGCCGGGCGCCGGGACGACGCACGCATCGTGACTGAAGAAGTACTCGCCTCCGGCAGCCAGCGTAATGGGGGTGTCGAGGTGGAACTCAAGGCGATAGATCGGATCTGTCCTTCCGGCCGGCCAGCCGGAGTACTGCCGCACGACTCCCGTGTCGCTCCACGTGAAAGTCCCCGACACGTAGTCGCTGGAGAGCACATCGCCGACGAAGTCCGTCACGCCGGGCATCATCCCGGTAGTGCCGCTGGCCGGAACGGCGGACCAGATGTTCATCCGATAACGGATCGCCGGATCGGCGGGATCGAAGGTGCCGCCCCAGCCGGTGCCGTCGAAGTACCCGACAATCGTGTCGAAAGTCAGGTCGTGGCTTGGATCCACCTTGAAGTAGCTGGCATAGACCCAGTCGTAGTTATTGGACATGCTGTACGCCGTGTACAGGCCGGCGGCATTGCCCCAGACCGCGTCGTTGTAGAAGCCTTCCGGATCGCCGGATTCGAGACTGTTGTTGCTGTAGACGATCGTCCCGTCATAGCGCATGGTCATCGCCAGACCCGCGTTGTCGTCGAACCAGTCATCCTTCTGCCAAACGCCGGTGGGATACCCCCACGACGGGTCGTCGACAAGGTAACGAAAGACGCCGCCCGCTTGGTGCGTGGCGTCGCCGCCGTTGTCGCCGTTGTAGGGCTGCCAAGCCGGGATTCGCCCTCCGGTGATCGCATAGTAGAAGTCGTGATCGTCGATTTGGTTCTCGGCATGTCCGTTCACCACGGCCGATGCCGTCCCGGCGGAGCACACAATGCCGGCGAGCCCCAGGAGAATTGCCGCGTACTTCATCATCGCACCTCCCAAAAACAAGACCTGTCACGCCCAACACGCGTCGGGCGCGCTTGTTGCCTTCCTGCACGAGAATCGCCCCGGCTGGGAAAACCAAGACTCGTGCCGTAGACGTCAGAGCGATCCTCGAATCCCTTCCCCTCTCGCAATCCCGAAGTCCCGACTTGATCGGGGCCCGTGGGCCTTGCCGCACCTTCCATGCAACCGACCCAATTCTCCAATCGGGGAATGTCTATTCTACTGGGATTTCAGCTGGAAGTCAAGGATATTGTGGGTCCTTTTGAGATACGGAATGAGCAGACCGGGCGCCTCGACGAGAAACCGGCCGTGCCGCCTCCTTCAGAGTCCCATATTCACGGACGCCTTGTCTCTCCACGGGGATCGCCTGAAGCGGCGTCTTGCGGCGCAGGGATTGCGACGTCAAGCAGTCGCATGTCGCCCAAGGTGGACAACGGCTTGTCGAAGCCCTCGGGATTGCCCACCACCAGGATCCGGACCTTGTCCGGATGCAGGTGCTTCCGGGCCACGCGCAGCACGTCGGCCTTGGTCACCTTCTCCACGCGTTCGCGGGTCTGGATGAGGAAATCCGCCGGGTAACCGTAGTACTCATAGGTCAACAGCCGCGTCACGACCTCGCCCCCCGAGTCGAAGTTGAAGACGAAGGAATTCAGAAAGCTCTCCTTGGCGGTCTCAAGTTCCTCATCGGCGACCTCGGCCTGACGCATCTTCTCGACCTCGGACAGGATCGACTGGATGGCCTGGACCGTGCTCTCCGATTTCGTCTGGCATCCGAGACTGAACATCCCCGGGTGGGCGTAGTCGACGCCGTAGGCTCCGAAGACCGAATAGGCCAGGCCCTGGCGAGAACGGACGTTCTTGAAGAGCCGGCCGGTGAAGCCGCCGCCGAGGATCTGGTTCATCACCACCAGCGAAAAGTAATCAGGATCGTTCCGCAGCCCGCCGATGTGGCCCAGGAAGATGTTGGACTGATTCAGGTCGGGACGGGCCACGAGGCTCACGCTGGCGACGTATTCGTAGTCGACCTGCGGCATCGAAGGAACCGTCGCGTCGATCTTCTCCCATCCGCTGAAGGCCCTCTCGATCTTGCGGACCATCTCCTGGGTGTCGAAGTCACCCCAGACGGCCGCCATCATCGCGTTGGGACCGAAGAACCGTTGGTGAAAGGCCACCAGATCGTCGCGCGTGATCGCGTCGATCGTGGCGTACTCCGTGTGCCGGGCGTAGACGCTGTCGGCCCCATAGATGAGCTTGGCAAACTCCCGAGAGGCGATCTCGTCGGGCTCGTCGTTGCGCCGGGAAATCGCACTTCGCTGCTGGATCTTGGTCAACTCGATCTTGTCCTGTGGAAACGCCGGGTGCATCAGGACATCGGCCAGAATGCCCAACGTCTTGTCGATATCCTCCTTGAGGACCGAGAGCGACGCCCAGCCGTAATCCTCGGCAATGCCGGTCTCGACCGACGCGGCCATCGCCTCGAGGGCTTCATCGATCTGATCGCCGGTCATCGCGGCGGTGCCGCCGGTGCGCATGACGTCGCCTGTGATGTCGGCCAGGCCCACCTTTTCGGCAGGTTCGTAGATGGACCCGACGCGAATGCGCGCGGAAAGCTGAACCAAAGGCAGTTCGTGGTCTTCCAGAAGGAGCAGCTTCATGCCGTTGGGCAGCGTCACCCGGGTCACCTCGGGAACCTTGACCTCCCGCAACGGGGGATACTTCAACTTCCTGTAGTCCGGCGCCCGCCTCGTCGCCGCGCCGGCCGAGCAGGCCGCGAGCGTCAACACCGCGACCCCGATCATCGCAAATGGCTCTCTCGTTCTCATCGTCTCCACTCCCGTTCAGGATTCCTTTCCGGCGGCGGTCGTCCGGATCAGCCCGACCGTGCGGTTTTTCGTCGTGAAGTACGTCTGGGCCACGCGCCGGATGTCCTCGGCGGTGACGGCATTGATTCGGTCGAGTTGCTTGAAGAGATTCCGCCAGTCGCCGGTCACGGCCTGGTAGAACGCCAACTGTTGGGCAAGCCCCTCGTTCGAATCGAGCTGGCGGATCAGGCCGGCCCGCGCGCGGGTCTTGGCCTTGTTCAGTTCCTCCGGACTGACCGGCTCGTTCTTGAGCCGGTCGATCTGGGCATAGATCGCCTCCAAGTTCTCCTCGCTGGTGCGGCCTCTCGCCGGCACCGCGTAGAAGACGAACAAGCCGGGATACTTCACGCCCGGCAGGCCCTGGAATCCGGAGGCCGCCACCGCGATCCGCTGTTCCTTGACGAGGGTCTCATACAGGCGAGACGTTCGGCCCGTTCCCACAATGTCGGTGATCGCGTCGAACACCGCGTCGTCCGGGTGGCTGATGCCGGGCTTGTGATAGCCGACTACGACGAACGGCTGCGACGGATCTTCCAGGACCACCTCCCGCTCTCCGCCCTGCGGCGGCTCCACCGTCACGACCGACCCTGGGTCCGGACGGCGGGCGATCCTGCCGAAGTATTTCTTCGCCAGCCTCTGGACCGGCCCCGGCGACACGTCGCCCACAATGGCTACCGTCATATTCGCCGGAACGTAGTACTTCCCGAAGAACGCCTCGGCCTGGGGCCGCGAGATCGCCTCCAGGTCGCTCATGTGGCCGATGACCGGCTCGCCGTACGGATGCGCCTTGTACGCGACGGAGAGGAAGTCCTCGAGCAATCGGCCGATGGGCTGCGTCTCGGTCCGCAACCGGCGTTCCTCCATGACGACGTCCTTCTCCTTGTAGAACTCGCGCAGCACCGGATCGCGGAACCGCTCGGACTCCAGGAGCATCCACAACTCCAGCTTGTTCGAAGGCAGGTTCACGAAGTAGACCGTGTAGTCGGTGCTCGTGCCGGCGTTGAGATTGGTGCCGCCCTGCCGTTTGAGGATCTCTTCGAACTCGTCGTGGACCAGGAACTTCTGCGCCTCCTGCTGCAAATCGTGGAACTCCTGCTGCAATCGCGCAACGCGGTTCGGATCCGCCCTGTCGCCCTTCTCCCTTTCATCTCGGAGGGCTTCGAAGGCCTTGTCGATCCGGGCCAGCACCTTCGCTTCGTCCTTGTAGTCGTTCGTCCCGACGGAACCGGTGCCTTTGAACGCCATATGCTCGAAGATATGGGCCAGGCCGGTGATGCCCTTGACCTCGTCGACGGAACCGACATCGACGTGTGTAAAGCACGTAACCACCGGGGCGTCGTGCCGCTCGAGCACGAGGAACTTCAACCCGTTGTCCAGCGTGAACTCCGTCAGGTTCTTCTCAAACTCCGCGAGATTCTGCGCGATCCCCGCCGGAGCCAATACGGCCGCCAACAGAACCGCCGCGAATCCCGCTCGTTGAATCATTCGACCAGTCATGTCGTCGCTCCTTGCGGATCAAGGTCCGGACCGTTATCCGTCAGTTGTATACGAACTGCACCGTCGCGTTGCAGTCGATGTCCACCCGCACGCGAACCCAGTGGGCGGAGAAGGCGTCGGGAAACTCGTGGTGGACGTATTGGCCGCGGTCGACGTCGAAGGACTGATAGCGGACCCAGGTTCCGTCGCCGAGGAAGTCCACCTCGACGGTGAACCGGGCGGGCTTGTCCGCATCGTGCGTGATGTGCACCACCTTCTTGTCGAACCCGGTCATGAGGAACGGGTCGGAGGTCTCGCCCGCCTTGACCGGGGTGTTCCACCACGGCCCGCCCCAGCCGGAGGGCTTGCCCATCCGCCAGAGATCGTCGATGTCCCCGAACCACAGGCCCGACTGCGGCTGGCCCTGGTCGTGATCGATCTGGTCCGAGGCCATGACGAACAGGCCCCGCCAGTGGCAGAAATCAGGCACGACCCGCAGGTGCGTACAGATCGGGCGAATGCCCCAGATGTGGCCGCCGTAGGTGAACGCAGGCAACTCGTAGAACATGCCGTGCGCGTCCATCAGCAGCCGCTCGGTCACCGCGTGGCGAATCCGCGTCCACTCCGTATTCCAGGCGTGGTTCCAGGTGTGACTGGCCATCGGCAGCCGGTAGCGTTGCCACCGGCCCTGGACCAGGGCGCGAAGGATGACGCTCGAGCGGTCCCAGCCGACCGCATAGATCGTGTTGCCGCCGTAGGATTTGTCGGCGTCCGCGCCATGGACCTCGACGAACGGATTGTGCTCGATGATCGTCCAGTTCTTGCCGTCCCATTCGGCTAGGCGGCCGGCGTCCCGCTTTCCGAGAAACTCCTGCTCATCGTAGGTGTTGTTCGCGACGACCACGCGGCCCTGGGCGGTGAACGCGCTCTTGAAGTGCTCCTTGGCGTTGACGATCTGGAGCTCCTTGACCAGGTCGAACAAGAGCGTCGCTTTCAATGTGTGGACGTCCACTTCCCAGAACCGCCCTTCCATGCCCAGGAAGTAGACCTTGTTGGCCGGGTCCGTCAGGTGCTCGCACGTCGCGGCCAGCCGGAACTGCTTGAGGTCTTCGATCGTGCGGACGTTGCCGTCGGCGTCGATCGCGTAGGGACCGATGAAGGCCTGCCCACTGGGCCAGTGCGGCATGCGGTTGGCGAAGGTCCCGGTCACCGAGGCGGGATGGCGCCGCATAACCATGTCTTCGCCGATCTCGTAGAGGCCCAGGCCCTGGCCGTTGATGTGAGCGACGTAGCCGACCGCCCAGAGCTTCTGGGCCCAGGGGATCAAGGCGCCGATCCCGGCCTCGGAGTTGCTGCCGAGCCCCTTGGCCATGACGGTCATCTGCGGAAAGACGCCGTCGACCTGGATGGGTTGTTCCGGCTTCGGTTCGGTTTGCGCGTCGAGTTGTTCCAGATAGCTTCGCAGGGCCCTGGCCAGACTGCGTCCGAACGCCCTGGCGCTGTCGGCCGTCACGGGTTGGCCGCCGGCGTTGGCGTAGGGGACCTCGAACGTGGCCACCAGGCGGATGCCCTCCAGATCGCTGGCCCACCGGCTGCAGCTCCGGTTGGGACCCACGTTTTCGTCGGTGTTCCACGCCTGTCCGAACGGCAGGTTGTCGCTGGCCCGGTAGACCAGAGGCCCGCTCTGGATCGTTTCGAGCAGGCGTCCGAACCGGCGTTGTTGATTCCATATGGCTTCGTCCGCGCTGCCGACGATGTAGATCGCCTCGTTGCCGGGGCCGCTCATGTAGGGGCAGTGCAGATCGAACGCCGCGACCAGCCGGCCGTCGGACCAGTTGGGCACGAACGTCCGCAATGCGGCGACCGATGCGTGAATGCTCCGGCCGATATAGTCACGATTGTGGTCGCGCGGAGCGCGGTTCTTGCCCTGGTCGCCCTGCTCGACGCCGTCTTTGTCCATGAAGGGGATGGCCAGGCATTCGACGTTCCGCCGGAACCAGTATCCGTCGTCGTTGCCGGCCAGGACCGTCTCCAGGACGCCTTCCAACACGTAGCTGGCCATCGTCTCGCAGGCGTGATGTCGAGCGGTCAGCAGGACGCGGTGCGGCGCGCGGCCGTCGAGCCGGCCCACGTGCAGACGCTCGACGCTTCGCCCCTTCGCTGTCCTGCAGAGTTCCTGAACGGCCCAACCGGACCGGTCTTTGTGAGCGTCGAGGAATTCCCTGAGATTCTGCTCCTGATAGGGAATCGTGAAACAGAACCGAACATCCTGTGCGTCCGCCGCGAAATCGTAGCGGAACGCCCCCCCCTCGACGGCCTCGGGTCCGAGCCATGACCACGTCTTGCCGCCGTCGACGCTCACGGCCGGCCCGCGGACGCCGATCGGGCTCCTGCCGCTGAAGACAAAGGTCAGCGAGCGCCCCTGTGCCCCTCGGACACGGAAGCTCCAGTAGAACCACCATCCCTCCGTATCGCGGAGATCGGGACGCAGCCGCACGGTGTCGCCCTCGATCGCTTCAACGACGATGTTCCCGCCGGGATAGTTCGCGTCCACGGCGAACGGCGGAGCCGCCGCGCCGTTCGGCTCGGACGCGACCAGATCGCCACAAACCCCCAGCGCGAGAATCCCCAAGAGCACGAGCACCTCCCTCTTGACGAGGAGAGATCGAGAGCCGGACGGGGTCTCTGGCATGGTGGAAACACGACGGGAATGCTCCATTTCGTATCCTTCCAATGACCGGATGAATCGACAATCCGTTTCTGCCACGTGCTCATCGCGCCGAGGGCACTATAGTCGCAGGGGGAGCTTTTGTCAATCGCGGCGCGCGGGGACTCGCCCTGCCGGCGGAAGCTGGCGGACGGAATGAACCGCGCATGAAAGGGACATGGACCGAGTGGAAGGGGGATCGACTCAGCGAGCGGAAGACGTCAGGCTATGCGTTCGATCCGGCGCTCATTCGTCATCTTCGTCTGGAGCGCCGACCGTGACTTTCTGCAGCATCCGCTGGCAGCTTTCGCAGTGGCACGCACCGACCAGGCGAAGATGGGAAACCCCGGCAAGCCTGCGAGTCTCGATCAACTTGGCGCCTTTGGCCTCCATCTTGCGAAACGCCATCTTGGCCTCGCGGTTGTCGTGGTAGCCGACGGCGTCGATCACGACGCTGACCTTCTTGTCCCG
>JAAYVJ010000157.1 GCA_012517265.1 Planctomycetota bacterium
TCGCCTGATAGCGGGCCAGGGCCGCAATCGCCGCGGCGTTGTTCAGCGTGCTGCCCCACTGGCCGTTGGATCGTGCCTTGTCCAGGCTGGCCGCCACAGGAGCGACCATCGGGTGGTTTGGATCGATCTCCAGCAGCGTGCTGAGCCAGACCGCCTCCTGTTGGACCTGCGAGGTCAGCCTCCCGGTTGTCGTCGTCGCAATCGCCCCTTGGGGCGGCTGATCCGGCAGAAGAGAAAGTGCCTTCTCCTTGTTCCCCGCCGCATGGAATGCCCCTGCCAGATGGGCGAGAGCCGCGATGTCCAGCTTGTCCTTCTGCTCGGCCAGTCGGGCCATCCACCCGTGAGGAGAGCCGCCAAACGTCGCCAGCACCCGGCAGATCAGAGCCCTCGTGCCGAGGTCCATGGTCTCGTCGTCCGTGGCGCGCAGGCGGCTGTCCAGGTACTTGACCAGTTCGCCTGTGAATCGCGAGTCGATCTCGTAACCGGCGTTGTGAGCTTCGAGCAGGCACGAGGCGGCATAGGCCGTGCCCCAAAGACAGGCGGTCGGATCGCCCGGCCAGTAGCTCAGGCCACCAGAGCGGGTTTGCATCGACCAGAGCCGCATGATGCCGGCCTTGACCATCTCGTCGATCGCCTCGGCGCGAGCCCGGTCAAGGATCTGTGAAGCGTAGACCAGGGCGAACAGCCGGCTGCTTGTCTGCTCGACGCACCCGTAGGGATACCGGATCAACGATTCGAGGGCGGCCTCCAGGCTCACGTTCGGCTTGGCGCTGACCGAGATCGTCATTTCCGCCGTCCCTTCCGCGAACAGATCGGATGGAGCGATCTCAAGCGTTTGACCCGCCTGGAGGGTTTTTAGTTCCACGGAGGTATGCAGAGCCGTCGCCGCTCGCACGGGCAGCGACGCCAGACTGCGGGCGGTCAGCGGCGAAGCAACGTCCCCTTGCTCTGCGGCCTCGATCCGAATGTCGGCCGATCCCACGGCGGTCGCAGTTGCGTTCAACCAGCGGGTGAGTGGCTTGCCGGGCTCGACGATGGACGGTTGCTCGTTCTGGACAAAGGACAACTCGACAGACCCGGATGCCTCTGTCGTCAGTTGCAGGTCAAGAGGGCGATCGCTCGAATTGAAGAGCTTGACGGGCACCGTGAACCGGTCCCCCGGCGCAACGAACCGCGGCCAGCTCGATTCCATCAGCAGCGGCGCCGTGAGGGTCATCGCTCGTTCGGCCCGGCCGTACCGGTCGCCGTCCACCGCCACGGCCATGATCCGCAGCTCACCCGTCAGATCGGGCAGCCGCATCTGCACGACAGCCCTTCCCTCGCGATCGACCGGCACCGCCTCCCGCCAGACCACCGCCGGGGCGCGAACCCGCACCGCCACCGGGCTTCGCCTCAGGGAGTCCATATCATATCCGTCGCCGCCGATGCGGACGGTCCCTGCCGGCCGCTTGTAGTCCGGCAGCAGCCGGCCGAAGAGATCTGAGGTCCACACGCCGGGGGTTCGGGGCCCCAGAAAGAAATCGTATGGTTCGGGAGTCTCATACGCCGCGGCCAACAGGATGCCCTCGTCCACGGCCCAGACGTGCACCAGGCCGGGCTGATTGGGATCGCTCGGCCGCCCCGCGTCGATCGTCACGGTCGCAGCCTCGCCAGGCAGGGCCTTGACCACAGTGTCGATGCGCACCGCCATGCGACGCGAGCCGTGGTCCATCAGCACCTGGGCCGCGCCCATTCCCCGGTGCGGCAGCCAGCTCTCCTGGTTGGGATCGACCGCCCGAACGACCGTAGCGGTCAGGAACGCGCTGCCGCGAAGATCCGAAGGCAGAGCCACATCGAGCTCGCACGTGTTCTCCGCGATCCTCGCGATCCGATGCGCGACGACGCTGTCGGTCTCCAGGGTCAGGAGCACCGTGCCGGGGACGGCGCTGCGAAGCAGGACCTTCGCCTGCTCGCCCGGGAGGTACGCCTTCTTGTCGGTGACGATTTCCACACGCTCCGGCTGATTCATAGCCAGGCTCTGAGCGCCGTCGATCCGTCGCGATGCGAAGAACTCCAGACAGGTGGAACTCCCTGTCCCGGCGTCAGTGAGGATTGCGCGATACGAGCCGGAGCCGGGGCAGGTGATCTCCAGCGAACCTTGGGCGTCCGCCGCGGCGATCGCTCGATCGGCTGCGGCCTTCTCGGTCCGTTCGACGGACTGCCAGACGTATCGGCCTTCAACCTCTTTGAGCACCGTGTCATATTCGACTCGCAGCAACGCCAGCGTCATCTCGCCCGGCGCGGCGGGACGATCCTCGCCGGTCAGCCGCACCCAGTCGATCGTCACCGGCTCGCCCACCGGGACCACCTGTCCTTTCGACAGCCGCAACCCCAGGTGGATATCGAGCAAGTCCAGGATCGCCGATGCGTTGGCGGAAACGGACCGCCCGCCAGGCTCGGCGACCGTCGTCGCCAACCGCATGCGGTATAACCCGGCTTTGAGGTCCTCCGGCAGTTGCACCGCCATCTCGCAACCGCCCTGCTTGTCCAAACGCCCCTCGACGTCGGGCAACAGAACGGACGCCTCCCGGCGGGTCCATCCGAACTGGAATCCAGGACAGGCCTTTGAATCGAACGTCGCCTTCGAAAGCGTGCCTTGGAGCGTCACCGGCAGGTCGGCCGCCGGTTGATCCCAGAGGTACCGGCCGGTCGCGACGACCCTCGGCGGCTCGTTCGGCCCGAACCGCTCCTGAGGCAGCGCCGCCTTCACCTCCATCCGCACCGGCACGAAGGCCTCGACCAGCGCATCAGTCGAACCAAACAGGTCCTCCGAGCCGGGCAGAGTCACCAGGAACTCGTAGGAACCGGTCTGCGCCTCGCTCGAAGGCGTGTAGTCCACGTGGAACATCCCCTGATCCTTGTCGCGCCGTTCCACCTTGAGGTCGGCGACGCGCCGCCCGTCCGGGCGATTCACCTTCAAAGACAGGGGGAAACGCGACGGCACAGCGCCCGTCGCATCGCGGATGATTCCAGTCACGTGGATCGTCTCGCCGGGCCGGTAGACCCCGCGATCGGTGTAGAGCATCGTCTCGTAATGGTCCGCATAAGGCCTGCCCTGCGGCTCGACGTCGTCGAGCATCCACTGATCGTCATCGGGCTGCAGGTAGCTCAGGTCGCCGTCCTTGGCCGCGGTGATCACCCAAATGCCGCCGTCGGGATTGGCCCCGGCGAACCGCAACCGGGCGATTCCCTCCGCGTCCGTCCTGGCCGTCGCGACCTTCTGGTTGTTGTAGGTCAGGCCGTCGACCACGACGTCCGGCACAGGCTCCGCAGTCCGCAGCGAGGTCACCCAGACGAGGAATCCGTCCCGATGGCGTTTGGCGGTGATCGCCAGATCCGTGACCGTCACGAGGGCGGAATCCTGGGCCCATCTCTGATCCACCGCCGAGGCGCTGATGCGATAGATCCCCAGCGGCCGCGACAGCAGTTCCGAGAGCCCCAGGACCAGTTTGCCCGGCTGATTGTGCGGTTGCCAGACCGTCACCGTCTTGTCCAGCACGGACCGGGAAGTCTCGTCGATATCCGTCCAATGCAGGTGCGGCACCAGGTTGTTCGCATGCACCCGCCAGGCCTGAACCGCCACCTGATCCAGATTCACGCCCTTGGCGTCCACCTCCAGCCGGCCCCAGGGAGACAAGAGCCCCTGCTCATGGTCGAACCGAATCCGCGGCTCGTATTCCGGGATCTCGACTGTCGTCGATATATCGTCCGCCAGGGTCGCGCCCCCGCTGGAGACGAGGGTGCCGGGGATCTGGATCTTGTAGCGGGTTCCCGCCTTGAACCGGCCCGTCACGCTTACGGCGCTGTCCGCCAGACGGACGTGCAGATCCTCGACCGCAGGCTCGACCACCAGTCGCGGCGGGGACTGCTCGGCGCCGAGTCGGCGGGAGAAGAGCAGATTCACGCAGACTGTCTCGCTCAGATCGCCCATATCGACGTGGGAATGAAGGAACACGAAACCCGGCGCCACCGACCGTTGGATCTCGATGGGCCGGCCCAGCCCCACGTCGCCGCCCTCGCCCACCAACCCCTGCTTGACCACCATCCTCAGTTCGTTCGACTTGGGCCGGTGCAGGCGAACCACAATCTCTTCCTTCGAGGCGTCCGTCAGGAGAGCGGGGTCGTCGAGCCTGGCGGCGGTCTTGCCGTCAAAGAAGGAGGCTTGCCGCAGGAACTCCGCGGGATCGACGGGCTGATTGAACACCACCTGAAGCGTGACGTCCTGGCCGTCCGACGCGATCACATCGCAGGACATCAGACGCAGAGGCCGCACAGCCAGCTCGAACTCGTCCTGGCCCTCGACCGATCTGCCCGTCGCCGCCTTGAGCCGGTCCGTTGCGACCAGCTTCATCTTCCGCCCGGCCGGCAGCGGCTTGTCCAGGAGATACTCCAGCTTGTCTTGGGCCGCCCAAACCCACTTGCCTGGCCATGCCGGCGCCAGACTGAAGACCTCGGCCTTCTCCACCTGCCCGACCGAGTCGCCCGCGACCATGTCCCGGTCGAACATCAGCCGGACCCGGTCCGGACGATCGTCGTCTGGAACCAGCGATGCCGCCAGGACGCGGACCGTCGCCTTGGGAGACCGCGTCAAGTCGTGGTGAATCCACACCAGGCCCGCGGCGTTGAGAGCGGCAAAGAACCCAATGACCACGACCGATCTACGGCGTAACCCCTGCATGATTTGCACCTTCCCTGTTGAAGTGGCGTGACCTTGAACAGAGAAAGTATCGGCTCAGCGGTCGAACGGACTGCAATCGTTCCGGCTGGAATTCGCCGGGTTCGGCGATCAATTTGTGCCGATGTTGGCAAACGCAACCCGCTCGACGACAGCGACTCCTCCCCCCAGCGTCGAGCAGGACACACGCGAGGATCAGAACGAAGGGAACCCCTCGGAGGGGTCGCGGAGGGCCAGAGGCTTGCCCAGGATTTCGTACTGGAGGATGGCTTTCTTCAGCGCATCCGGATCGCCGTAGTCGACCACCCCGACCGCCTGCGGGCCTGCATCCGACGTCTGCGGTTCCGCGTGTGAGGCGACAGAAGTATCCAGCGGCCCAACAGGTTCCGACAGAAGCTGTTGACCGGCGGTAAGCACCGCATCCATGGCTTTTCTCTGGGCGGACGCCTGCCGTTCCTGGACCGGCTCCGGCTGCTGGTAGACCATCACGGAATCGCCTTTGGCATCCGTGCGGACGGCTATGCGGCCTCCCGCAGGCGGCCTCTGGTGGGCCGGGCGTGGGCCGGCCGGCTTCGTCCGTGCGACCGGCCGCGGTTGCTCGGTGGCACGCTCGGCCTGTGCGGCTTCCTGGATCTCCCTGGCCTTTCTCGCCAGTCGCTGTTGCCAGGTCTCCTTGGCGGGGGTCGCCTTCGCACCGGAACCCGCCTGGCGACGTTGGGGCTCCGAAGTCTTTTTGTCGGAGGTCTTCTTGCTCGAAAGGAGTTTGACCACAGCTCCGACGAGCCAGAAGAGCCCCATCATGACCAGGATGATGACGTCGCCCCAGTCCTCGGCTCCGTGCCGCTGTCCCAGGCAAACGAGTTGTTCGGCCAGTATGTTCATCAACGATCAGCCCAATCCAAGCGTCCTCGATGTCACGGCTGATCCGGCTTCTTGGGCTTGGCGATCGACTCTCGCATTTGCGTATCGGCGCCGATGTTCTTGAGCCGGTAGTAGTCCATGATCCCCAGATTGCCGGCGCGGAAGGCCTCGGAGATCGCCAGCGGGACCTTGGCGTCGTTCTCGACGACGAGCGCACGCATCTCCTGCTCGCGGGCGACGGCCATCGCGCGTCGCTTCTCGGCCTCGGCCTTGGCGCGCCGCATGTCGGCCTCCGCCTGGGCGGCCTGGAGCTGGGCGCCGACGTTCTCGCCGACGTCGACGTCCGCGATGTCGATCGAGAGGATCTCGAACGCGGTGCCGGCGTCGAGCCCCTTGTCGAGCACCGCCTTGGAGATCCGGTCGGGATTCTCCAGCACGTTCTTGTAGGTGATCGCGCTGCCGATGGTGGTGACGATGCCTTCGCCGACGCGGGCGATGATCGTCTCCTCCGTGGCGCCGCCGACGAGCCTCTGGATATTCGTGCGGACCGTCACGCGGGCCTTGGCGCGGAGCTGGATGCCGTCCTGGGCCACGGCGTCGATCGTTTCCTTGCCTTTCTTGGGGTCGGGGCAGTCGATCACCTTGGGGTTGACGCTGGTCTGAATGGCGTCGAGGACGTCGCGGCCGGCCAGATCGATGGCCGTGGCGGTCTTGAAGGACAGGTCGATGTTGGCGCGGTCCGCCGCGATGATCGCGCGCACGACGTTGGGCACCCGCCCCCCTGCCAGATAGTGGCTTTCCAGGTCCTTCGTGGTCAGTTGCAGGCCCGCCTGGACCGCCGTGATCTTGCTGAGCACGATCGTCCGGGAATCGACCCGCCGCAGCCACATGCCGATCAGTTCCGAGAGCCGAACGTCCGCCCGGGAGAAGTACGCCTGCAACCAGAGTCTGGCGAACTTCATCACGATCAGCGCGGCGACGAGTACGATGATGCCGATGACGACGAGAACCCCCGTCGCGATCGGATCGGCCGTTTGCATCAGCATGCGTGTTGTCTGCGACATGTGTCTTCCTTTCTCTAAGCCTCGTCCATGACCCGCACGGTCACCTGAGTCCCCTCGACACGAATGACCTTGACCCGGTTGTCCTTCTTTAAATACCCGCTCTCGGCGACGCATTCAACCTTGCGTCCCTCGAAATCGCACATGCCCACCGGCCGCATCGTCGTCAGCACGCGCCCCTCGCGGCCAATCATCTGCTGCAACTGCGGCGTGTCGGCGATCGCGTCGCCGCGTTCCCGCACCGGCGGGCTGAGAATCACCCGCTTGCCGAAACGCGTCTTGGGCAGAACCTTGTACGCCGCCATCAGCATGGACGGAATCATCACAAGGGCCACCACGACCCCGGCCCATCCGGCCGCCGGGCTGTGGTGAAAGAAGATCTTCAGCCCGCCGAGCAGGCAGGCGATCGAGCAAACGCTCAAGAGCCCGAAGCTGGGGATGAACACCTCAGCCACCAGCAGCACAGCACAAGCCGCATAAAGGAAAACGGCGAATAACAGCCACCAATCCACGCGAGTCTCTTTCCTTCCACAGGTGATCGCCAACCGGTTCCTAGACGCGGCCGCCGGACTCCTTGCGTTTGACCACAACCCGGCCGCCCTGGACCGCGATTATCACGACCACGGTGTCCTTGTCAAGGAACTCCCCGTCGGCGACCACGTCCACAACCGCCTCGCCGAAGCGGGCCTTGCCCGCCGGTCGCAATCGAGTGACCGCGGCGCCCACGTCGTTCACATGCAGTTGCTGACGGGAGTTGTCCGGCGGGGCGGTCATGCTGACCTGCGATCCGGCCCCCCTGCCGCCCACGGTCGGCGCCAGGATCAGACCGCTCATGAAACCGAACTTGGGCAGATATCGCGAGAGAATCCACGCCAGCACGAGGAAGCCGACGAACCCCAGCGACAGCGAGAACACGCCGGAAGACAGCGAATTCCAATCCGTCGGCGTCTTGGGCCAGGGGAACTCGTCCGGCGCATTGCGGATCAACGTGCCGAAGAGCCCCAGAAGAATCAATGCGATCCCGAGCATGCCGGCGATCCCGAAGCCCGGCAACACAAACAACTCGATCAACAGCAGGACGACCCCCACGAACAAAATCGCGATCTCAACCCAGTTGGCCATGCCGACCAGGTACTTGCTGCTGAGGATGATCGAAAAACAGACCACGGCGACGATGCCGGGCAGGCCGAATCCCGGCGTGCTGAGTTCGAGGTATACGCCCAGCATGGCCAGCATGACCAGCACTCCCATGACCGCAGGCGAACTGAGCCAACTGACCATGTGCTCCGACCAGCTTGTCTCCAGCACCATGGGTTGCCCGACGAACCGCACGCCGTCGCGTTCGGCCAGGAAGGCCAGGGCCTCGTTCACGTCGCCGACGACCGCCCTGGCGATTCCGTACTCGCGGGCCTGCGAGGCGGTCAGCGTCAGCAGTTCGTCTTTGCCGTTGATCTCCTGGGCGGCCTTGACATCGTACAAATTCGCGTCGGTGGGCAGACCGTCGCCTTCAAAGAACTCGTAATCGCCTGTTCGGAGGTTCCGCACGCGGAAGACCTCGATCTGGACCGTGACCATGGCCTTGAGCAGAAGCACGGGATACCCGTTGGCCTCCGCGGCCCGCTCGAAGATCGCGCGGATGAAACTCTCGGCCTTCTCCCGTTCGACGCCTTCGAGCTTCTCACCCATCGTGATCGGCGCCGAATCGCCTATGGTGGTGTTCGTCTGCATGATGATGTCTCTGCAGGAAACACTGACCAAAGCCCCGGCGGAGATCGCCTCGGTGGCGACGTACGCGACCGTATGCCCGCGCGGGGCGACGTCCTGGATCAGGTACTTGGCGATGTCGTCGGCGGCGTCGACCCTGCCTCCGTAGGTGCCGACCTTATAGATCAGATACTGGGCCCCTCCCTGCAGCGCGGTTTCCGTGCGTCGCTTGATGGAATAGAACAGAGCCGGATCGATGGTGCCCTTGCAGGGGATGATCACCGCCTTGGCGTCTCGTACAGTCCCGGCGTGCGTCACGGGCTCGTCGGCCGGGACTCCCTCGGCGAACCCCCAGGCCGCCACGCAAAACGCCAGAATCAAAGCCAGTCGAAGTCTCTTTCTCATGCCGAAAATTCTACCGGCCGTCGGCGGCGTTGGCAACCCGGCACAAGACGCGGAGGCAATTCAAAATTCTCCCCTCCGGCCCCCTTCCAAGCTCGGACTACGCCAGCCGGCGGAGAATCTCGACTCCCTGCCGGATCTTCTCGTCCGTCGTCGCGAAGCTGATCCGGAAGTGCGTGTCCTTCTCGCTGAAGACGTTGCCGGGGATGACGAGCATGTTGTTCTGGATGGCCCGCCTGACGAACTCGGTGCCCGAGCCGTTGGGGACCTTGACGAACGCGTAGAACGCCCCCTGCGGCCTGGCCAGTTCGAACGTGTCCTTCAGACCGGCGTACAGCAGATCCCTCTTGCGGACGTAGTCCCTGACCAGGGGGCTGACGTCGTAGTCCATCGCCGCGACGGCCGCCTTCTGAAACGGCGTCGGAGCACACACGAACGTGTACTGCTGGATCTTGAGCATCTCCTCCATCAGCGGGCGAAGCGACGCCGGGGCCGCGACGTAGGCCAGCCGCCAGCCGGTCATCGCATAGCTCTTGCTGAACCCCCGCATGACGAGCACGTTCTCGTAGTACTTGGCGATGCTCGTGGCCGGGCCGTCGTAGCTGAACTGCTCGTAGATCTCGTCGGTGAGCACGAGCACGTCCTCCCTGGCCGCGACCGCGGCCAGCGCCTCGACCTCGGCCGGGGAATAGACGATCCCCGTCGGGTTGGCGGGCGAATTCAGGATGATCAGCTTGGTCTTCTCGGTGATGGCGTCGGCGATCTTGTCGACCGGGAGCCGGAAGTCCGGATAGCTGTCGACGAAGACGCACTTGCCGCCCAGCAGATTGACCACGTGCTTGTAGATCACGAAGTACGGATCGGGGATGATGACCTCATCGCCGGGATTGATCAGAGCCATGAAGGCCAGGAGCAGGCCGCCGCTGACGCCGCTGGCGACCAGGACGGCGGGATTCTGCCAGCCGAACTCGGCCGTCATCTGGGCGGCCACCTTGTCCATCAGGTCCTTCTCGCCGGCGGTTTGAGAATAGCGGTTGAACCCGGCCTCGATGGCCTTGATCGCCTCTCGTTTGAGCGGCTCCGGCACGTCGAAGTCCGGCTGGCCGATCGAGAAATTGACCGGGTCCTTCAGGTCCGCCGCCAGGGCGAACACCTTGCGTATCCCGCTCGCATCGATCAGACTCATTCGATCCGCAACCAGCTTCTTCTTCATGATGAATTCACCGTTTCCAACCGAGTTGCCGTGACAGACTGAAGCACAGAGCGTGCATCTTACCGGCTGGGCAGGCATTGGCAACGGAAAAACCGCGGCAGGCACGTGATTCTCGAGACAGGCGAAGGCGACGCCGGGTTATCCCCCCGCCTTCTGGTCCAGGAAGGTCTGGAGGATGTCCGCGGCGGCCAGGGCGTCGAGCCGTTCCTTCTTCTTCGCCCGGCTCAGGTCCATCTCCAGGATTCTCTGCTCAGCCTCGAAACTGCTCAGACGCTCGTCCTGAAAATGAACGGGGATTCCGAGCTGTCGTCCGAGCTCCTTGCCGAAGTTCCGGACCAGCTTGGCTTGAGGTCCCTCCGTGCCGTCCATGTTCAGAGGCAGGCCGAGCACGACGGCCTCGATGCCCTCGGACGTGGCAATGCGGCGAATCCGCTGGATCAGGTCCTTGTGTCCCTGCACCACGGCCAGCGGCGACGCAATCGTCTCACCGGCGTCGCACACGGCCAGCCCGGTCCGCTTCATGCCATAGTCGATGGCCAGGTATCTCATGCGGGCGACTCCCCCCGGCATCGACTAGAGGAACTTCGTTCCGCCGTGCTGTTCGATGCGGTCGAGCAATTGCTTGAGCAGTTCGGTCTTGCCGGCATGGCAGACCAGCGTCGCGTCCGGCGTGTGGGCGACGATGATGTTCTCCAGCCCGATCGCCGCAATCAGGTGCCCCCGATCCTCGGTCACGACGATGCTGTCGCGGCAGTCGAGCAGCTCGCTGACGCCGGCCACGACGACGTTGTGGTTCTCGTCGGACTTGATGATGTCGGCCAGGGCCGCGAACGACCCCATGTCGAGCCACTTGCAGTTGAGCTGGATGGCGTGAACATGCTGGGCCTTCTCCATGACCGCGAAATCGATGCTGATCTTGGGCAGCTTGGGAAACCACTCCTGCAAGGTCTTGTCCTGGGCCGGCGTGTCCCAGGCGGCCGCGATGCGGCCCAGCGGCTCGGCCGAATCGGGCAAGAACCGTTCGAGGTTGGCCAGGATCGTCCTGGCCCGCCAGACGAACATGCCGGAGTTCCACGAGTACTCGCTGCTGGCGATGTACTGTGCGGCGGTGTGGCGGTCCGGTTTCTCGCGAAACGCCTCCACCGCGTACACCACGTTCCGACACCGGGGACACTCGCGTGGATCGCCTCGCTTGATGTACCCCAGTTGCGTGCTGGGAAACGTCGGCTTGATCCCGAACGTGATCAGTGCGTCGGGGTTGGCCGCGATGAACTCGAACGCATCGGTCAGCGCCTGCTGGAGCACCTCAGGGGGCTCGAGAATCTGGTCGGCGGTCAGGATCGCCATCACGGCATCGGGGTCGTGTTTGGCCAGAACCGCGGCCGCCAGACCGATCGCGCCGGCCGTGTCGCGCACGGCGGGCTCGGCGAGCACGTTGTGCACCGGCAAGCCCTGCAGATTCTCGCGAACCAAGTCCGCATATCCGGCATTTGTCAGAACCAGGATGTTCCGCACGTCGAAGACTGGACACAGCCGATCGAAACATCGATTCAGAAGGGTCTGACCGTCCAGGAGTCTTAGCACCTGCTTGGGCCGCTTCTGCCGGCTCAGGGGCCAAAGCCGCTTGCCCGTTCCGCCAGCCATAATCACCGCGTAGTTCATCCTTCGATTTCCTTATCAGAGCATAAGGACACCCAGGGTCACGCCGGGACCGCCTCGTCGATCAGCTTGATCCCGGTGTACCGGCAGAACTGTCCGAGTTCCCTGCGAATGTTCCCATAAACAGTCTGGCGGTGAAGCCCCTGGGACCAGTTCTTCCAGAGGGTCGTGATGTCGCCGTCCACCTTCACGGTGATCTTGGTCCGGCAGCCCCGGTCGTGCTCGAGTCCGACCGGCGCGTCGATGATCGTGCCTGTGAAGTGCAGAATCGTGTCGGTCCCGACGAGAATCGCCTGCGTCACCGGCTGGCCGACCCGCATCCGGACCTGCGGCGTGACGCCTTCCTGACGCTCCATGACGTCGCGGATCTTGTACGAGGCCTGCGGCCCGTTCGGACCATCCATCTTGCTGGAGCCCAGGCAGTGCGCCAGGATGATGCTGCCGGTCGACTCGTCCACCGTCGGATCGCTGATGAAGCCGGGCTTGCCGGTCAGACCCTGCAGGATGATGTGGGTCATCGCGCTGCGCAGGTCCGATTCGCAGATCCCGCCCAGCCCCATGTCGTTGAGCCGGCAAAATCCGATGCATGGATAGGCGGGCAGCTTGATCGTCTTGTCCCACATCGTGCCGTAGCAGTCCACCGTCAGCACCGTCGCATCCTCCGCGGCCAGCAGATTCTCGAAGGCCAGCGCGAGCTTGCACGACTTGAAGACGTCCTTTCGCGAGGGCTCGATCACCGCCTCGGCCCCCTTCATCCATCGCTGCGTTTCCTCCTCGGCGGCCTTGTCGTCGATCGCGTTGTAGGCCTGGACGACCGTGTCCAGGTCGATCCGTTTCATTTCCGTGCCGAACTTGGCCTTCATCGCCTCGGCGTAGTCGTCGAACGACCGCGTCGTGACGTTGAGGATCTTCGCCTCCCGGGCGTGGTGAATGGCCCGGAACGGGCGGATCGCCGCGGCGAGCCGGGAGTAGTCGCTCGTCAGGAAGCACTCCAGCTTGGCGCCAATCGGCTGTTTCTGGAGCCCGCCGAACCCGACCCACTCATGCCCCGAGTACGGCAAAGCGAACACCGCCGTGGGTTTGCCGACGCTCAGAATCTCGCTGAGAATGCCGCCGGTCCCCATGCTCAGGTGGATGACCAGGATGCCATCGACGTCCTGGAGCCTGGGCTTGATCCTGCCGACCGCCTCGGCCGAGGAGACGATCTCGTCCACCACGAAGTCGACGTCGGCCATCTCCGAGCCGAACTTGGCGAACTGGGCCTTGTAACTGCGGATCTCCTCCTGGAAGCTCAGCTTCGGGGTCGGCCAGAGCCCCTCCCTCGTGCCCATGTAAACCCGAGCGACCTTGACCTTGCTCCTCCGGCAGCCAGGGCTGACGAGCTCGGAACCCGCGGCTCGCGCGCCGGCTGCAAAGAACCCGGCGCCTGCGAGATAGACGCCACTGCCCGCCGCGATCTGCAAGAACTCTCTGCGATTGACCCGTTCGGACATGACCATCCCCTTCAATAGCGGTTGCGACGACTCACGGTCTACACTTTCGTGAGGTTCGCATATTGTAAGAGCAGGGATTTGGTCTGTCCACTATTGAAGCTGATCGTCACCACGCTGTTGGCGCCCATGTCGACGAACTTCTTGACCGTCCCAAGTCCGAAGGTCTTGTGGCGGACGACCTGCCCCGGCGAATAGGGAGCCGGCCGGCTCTCGGGTTGGGGCTTCTGCAACGGGACCGGCCGCCGAAGCGGTTCCACACCGTGCGAGCGAGCCGCGGGACGATCGTCGTGATCCAGCGGCTCCTGCATCAGGCCCGGACCGAGTTCATAGAGAAATTGCGAGGGGATGGTCCGCAGGAACTGACCGCGGACGGTGCGATACTGCGCGTAGCTGATGTACAGGTTGGTCTTGGCCCGCGTCATGCCGACGAAGAAGAGCCGCCGCTCCTCCTCCAGTTCCTCGGGGCTGTTGTTGGCCCGTTCGTGCGGGAGGATGCCGTGCTCCAGGCCGATGATGAAGACGTGGTCGAATTCCAGGCCCTTGGCCGCGTGCAGCGTCATCAGGGCGACCTTCTCACCTGCGGAATCGTACGCGTCGGCGTCGCTGAACAGCGCGATCTGCTGGAGATAGTCCACCAGCGAAGGGTTCTCCGTTTGCTTGTCGTAGAGGGCGGCGGTACTGATCAACTCCTCGATGTTCTCCCGCGAGGCCTGCCCTTCCAGGCCGGCGGCCTTGAACGAGCCCTCCAGACCCGTCGCGGTGTAGACCTTTTCCATGAGAGGAGCGACCTGCCCGTTCGACTGGCCGGCGAAGGCCTCCATCATCCTCGCGAAATCCTGGAGCTTGGTCTTGACGGAATCGCCCAGATTCGGGATCCCGCCCGCGTTCCGCAACCCGTCGAACAGCGGCATGCCGTTGGCCACCGCATACTCCTGGACCCGTTCGATCGTCACCTTGCCGATCCCGCGGGCCGGCGTGTTGATGATCCGCAGCAACGCGATCTCGTCGGCGGGGTTTACGAGGACCTTCAGGTAGGCCAGAATGTCGCGAATCTCCTTGCGGCAATAGAACTCGACGCCCCGCACGACTTGGTACGGCGTGCGATGGCGGATGAAGGCCTCCTCCAGGGCCCGGCTCATCGAGTTGATGCGATAGAAGACCGCGATCTGGCGTCCGGAGACCCCGGAAGCCAGGAGCGAGCGGACCTCGCGTCCCACAGCATCGGCTTCAGCGGCCTCGTCCGCGTGACAGAGCACGGAGATGCGGCCCTCGTGCGTCCGCGTCGGGATCAGGCTCTTGGCCTTGCGGTTGCGATTGCAGGCGATCAGCCTGTCGGCGGCCCGAAGGATGGGGGCCGTGCTGCGGAAGTTCTCCTCCAGGCGGATCGTGACCGCTTCGGGCCAGTCCTTCTCAAAGGCCAGGATGTTCCGGATGTCCGCGCCCCGCCAGCGATAGATGGACTGGTCCGGGTCGCCCGTGGCGCAGATGTTGCGATGGTGCACCGCGATCGCCATGGCGAGCCGGTATTGGGCGTGGTTGGTGTCCTGATATTCGTCGATCAGCAGATACCGGAACCGCTCGGCCATCTCGCGGCAGACCGTCGCGTCGTTCTCCAGGAGCAGGGCTACCTTCATGAGCAGGTCGTCGAAGTCCACGCCGTTGCGATCAGCCAGGATCTTCTGATAGCGAGCGTACACCTTCACGAGGGCCTGGGAAAAGTAGTCGACCGCCCGTTCCTTGAAGGCCTCCGGATCGACCAGCTTGTTCTTGAGGGTCGAGATCGCTTCGAGCATCCGGCCCGGCACAAACGCGCTGGAATCGAGATTGCACTCGCTGATGGCCTGCTTGACGCATCGCGTCTGATCCGCGTCGTCGTAGATGCTGAAGTTGGCGCCGATCCCTGCGGCGTCGGCGTAGCGTCGCAGGACCCGCACACATAGGGAGTGGAACGTGCTGATGTACGCCCCGCCGGAGGCGCCGAGCGACGCGGCCCGCTGCCGCATTTCCTCAGCGGCTTTGTTCGTAAACGTAATCGCGCAGATGTTGTGCGGACTGACGCCCGACTCGATCAGGCTGGCGATGCGATAGGTGATGACGCGGGTCTTGCCGCTGCCGGGCCCGGCCAAAACCAGGAGCGGTCCGTCGCGATGGCACACGGCTTGTCGTTGAGACGACGTCAGTTGCTTCAGAAGCGATTCATCCATGACCCGGGTTCCACCCTCTCAAAAAATGCCGACGCGTGGGCATGCCGGAGCGAGGAGACCCCATGGCTTCCGCGCCGGGACACACCCACGCGTCATTCTCTCACTGCGTCTGTGTCTTTTGCCGCTGCTCCATCTCCTGGCGCAACTGGCCCGCCGTCTGCTCCAGTTGCTTGAGAAGCTCCGGCCTTTCGATCCTGATCCGTTCCAGCAACGCCTCTCGGATGTACAGCGGATATGCGTCGCTGTTGAGGAACTGACCGATCGCGTAGTATCTTAACACCGGCATCGGGGGCAGGTCAATCCTTGTCGTGTCGCCGAATTCCTTGAAGTAGGCGTCCCACACTTCCTGCGCGAACCGCTCGTTGCCCGCGGCGGCATCGTCCTCGTGGAGGGCGTACAGACGGTAGCCGTTGATCAGGAGCATCATGATCTGCTCCTTCGCGTCCTCGAATCCGATGCTCTCGAGCTCCTCCTTGAGCCGGAATCTCACGTACTGTTCGAGCGGGACCTTGAATTCGTCGAACGCGTACCGCGATTGCAGTTTCTTGTAGATCGCCAGGGCCTCGTTCCTCAGACCCGACTGATAGAACGAGAGCAAGGCGTTCTTGAGCATGTTGCGATAGCCGTTGTCGTAGGCCTCGGAGCGGCCGCGATCCGTCCCGTACTTCGCCTCGACAGCCAGGTAGGCGCTGTTGTACGAGTTGAAGAAACGCAGATCCGGCCCCAGAAAGATGTCCTTGCTTCCCGGGGCGCCGGTGTTCGGATCGGGTGGTCCCTGCGTGATGAGGATCTGTCCGTAGCGGAAGAGATTCTGCAGGCTGTGCAGCACCATCCGGTCGGTGTTGACCTCGTGTGAAGTCATTTCACGATCCTTCTGGAGGATCGCCACATCCAGCGCTTTGACGGCCCAGTAGATGGCGTGACTGTCCGGATGCCGCCAATCCATGGGATAATGCCGGTTCGGATCAGCGAAATCGGTCGGCCCGTACTTGTCCCCGATCCGAACCATCATCGCCGGGTCCATCTTCCATTCGTACCGGAGCTGATAGTTCTTGGCAAACAGATCGAACCTCTTGAGGGCAGGCGTCCCGCGATAGGCCTCGATGACGGCGCCCGCCTCGGGCTTGAACCGCTGCGGATTCTGGCGCAACGACAGGTAGTTCTTCACGAAGCCCGCATCGCCGGCGAACTTGTCGTCTGCGGCCCGCAACGCCTGGATCAGCGGCGCGACGTTCGGATCGCCGCTGATCGCCGACCACTCGTTAGGAGTCGCGATCAGGGCCTCCAGGTACCGGTTGTCGTTACGTTCCAGGCCGTTGTCCGCAGACGCCAACAGTGGGCCGATCTCCTCGGCGAACTGGAGCTTGTAGTACTCGTGGGCATCGTCGGAGACGCCGCCCATCTTGTGCTGGAAGATCCGGCCCAACTCGCGATACAAGGCGATCGATTTCGGATTCAGCGGAATGCCTTCGTCGCGCAGAAGCTCGTAGCCGTTTTTGACCCAGCGCCACCGCTGCTCGGGCTGCGTCGCGGGGATGGCCACCGAAATGTTGTAAGCCATGTTCCAGGCGTGGAACTCCCAGACAGCCGCAAACCGGGGCTGCAGCGTCGTGATCCACTTGGCCACCTGGAGAGCGTCGAAGAACTGGCCCTCCTCCTTGAGCTTGTCGGCCCGCATCCAGAGGATGTCCACGATCAAACCGCGGAA
>JAAYVJ010000757.1 GCA_012517265.1 Planctomycetota bacterium
CGCCGGCGGCCGTCAACAAGAAGGCCTACCACGACTTCGAGTTCGTGGAGAAGTACGAAGCCGGGATCGAGCTGCGCGGCAGCGAGGTCAAGTCCCTGCGGGCCGCGCCAGCCGACCTGACGGGGTCCTACGCCAAGATGCTGGAGAACGAATGCTGGCTCGTGGGGGCCAAGATCGCGCCGTATCAGCAGGCGGGCCACATGAACCATGACCCCGCCCGCAAGCGAAAGCTCCTGCTCCACAAGTCCGAACTTCACCGGATCGGGGCCAAGATCGAGCAGAAGGGCTTCACGCTGGTGCCTTTGCGGCTGTACTTCAGCAACAAGGGGATGGCCAAGATCGAGTTGGCTTTGGCGCACGGCAAACGGCAATACGACAAGCGAAAGAGCATCACCGAGCGGGCGCAGAAACGCGACATCGACCGGAGCATGAAGAAATACAGGGGAAGATAGCGATGGCAGACGAGAAGAAGAAGCTCATCATCGACGAGGACTGGAAGCAACAGGCCCAGCGGGAGAAGGAAATCCTGGCCGCCAAGGAGAAAGAGGAGAAGGCGAGAGAGAAAGAGGCGGAAGAGAAGTTCGGGCCCGGCGGGCCCCTGCCCGCGGGAACCTTCGCCGCCCTGGTCAGCATGCTCACGACGCAGGCGCTGTTCGCGCTGGGCTTGATCCGCGTGCGGGGCGAAGAGGAGCGGGAGCCGGATCTGGAGATGGCCCGATACAACATCGACATGCTCGAGATGCTGGCGGAGAAAACCAGGGGCAACCTGACGCCGGAAGAAGAGAAGATGCTCAAGAACACGCTGGGCGATCTTCGGATGGGCTTCGTCAACGTCGCCAATCAGCTCGGAAAGCTTGGAGCCACGCAGGAAGGTTGATCTCTGACTTGTGATTGTTGATTCGAAGAAGGGCCGGACATCGTTCTGTTCAATCCGAAGTCAATCATCAGCAATCGCACTTGAGGAACGTTCGCTTTGGCCAACATTCTGGACAAGATCGTCGCCGACAAACGGGAAGAGGTGCGGGACCGGCGGTCTCGGACTTCGGTCGAACAGCTCCAGAGGCGGATCGCCTCTCTGCCCCGGTGTCGGAACTTCTACAAGGCGGTCGCCAAACGGAACGTCCGCGGCATCAACGTGATCGCGGAGGTGAAGAAGGCGTCGCCCTCGGCCGGGGTGATCCGCCCGGACTTCGATCCGGTGGCGATCGCCCGGACGTACGAAAAGTGCGGAGCCGACGCGATCAGCGTCCTGACCGACGAGAAGTACTTCCAGGGCCGGCTCGAATACGTCGCCCAGGTCAAGGAGGCGGTGTCGCTGCCGGTCCTTCGCAAAGACTTCATCGTCGACCTCTGGCAGGTGTATGAATCCCGGGCGGCCGGCGCCGACGCGATCCTGCTGATCGGCGAGGCGCTGACTCCAGGCAGTCTGATGGACATGATGATCGTGGCGGGCGAACTCGGCATGACGGTCCTGCTGGAGATCCACGAGGTGGACACTCTCCTGGCGGTGCGCGGCATGATCGGGTTCCCGAGGAAGGGCTACAACGTGCTGGGGATCAACAACCGCGACCTGACGACGATGCAGGTGGACATCCGCACGACCGCCCGACTGGCGAGCCTGCTCGACGACGACATGGAACTGGTCTCCGAGAGCGGGATCAAGACCCGCGACGACGTGCGGAAGCTCAAGGCGATCGGCGTGCGAGCCGTGCTGATCGGCCAGACCCTCTGCGAAGACGCGGACATCGAATCAAAGTTCAACGAACTGTTCGGCTGATCGCCCTCGACTCATCATCCCGACAGGAGGGCAGGGATCAAGATCCTCAGACCGACCATGGTCAGCGCCACGGCTAGGCTTCGCATGATCCACCGCCCGTGAATCCGGCTGGACAGTCGCGCGCCGATCTGCGCGCCGACGACCGCGCCGGCCGCGATCGCCAGGGCGCGGGGCGCTTCCTCCCACCCCAGGGCGCCGTCGAGCACGTGCATCACCGTGGCCGTGAATGACATCACCATCAAAATCGCATGGCTCGTCGCGGTGGCGATGTGCACCGGGAAGTCCAGCAGGTTCACCATGGCCGGGACGTGGATGATGCCGCCCCCGATGCCGAGCATGCTGGAGGCAACGCCCACCGCGAGACTCAGGGTCATGCCCAGCGGGAGATTGTAGGCGAAGCTGTGCTCGGTTCCCCCGGCGTCCACGAGCGTCCGGCGGAACGTCGCCTTGAGCCGCGGCTTGGGTTCGTTGCGCATGTACGTGCGGATGAAGATGAACGCGCCGCCGAGCAGCAGGAACAGGCCGAAGGCCAGGTTGAACGCATGGCGGGGCACCCGGTGAATCAGGTAGGCGCCCAGGATCGAGCCGGGAACGCCCGGCAAGAGGAACAACAGCGCCGACTTGAAGTCCACGCGTTTCATTCGCGCGTACGACAGGGTCCCGCTGGCGGCGTTGAAGAACACCACGGCCAGCGAGATGGCGGTCAGCGTGGCGGCGTCCGTGCCGGCGTAGGCCAGCAGCAGAATCGGCATCAGAATGAATCCGCCTCCGGCGCCGATGAGCGTGCCGAACGCTCCGACGGCCACACCAAGCGGAAAGAGCAACAAGTACGTCATGCGGGCCAGTGTAGGGGGTCGCGCGGCGTATGGCAAGAACGCAGACACGCGTATTTGACCTGATCCTGCCCAAAGTCTAGAATGTCGTTCACGCACGCCCACCCATGACGTGGGCCGAACCCTGGCTGCGGGAGAAATCGATGAAACGCGGAATTCCTTTGAATCAGTCCAAGTGGGTGATCGAGCCGGGATGCGTCGTGCTCGTCACCGGCGGCACCATGGCCAAGGCCAACGCGATGACGATCAGTTGGCAGACACCGATCAACACGGCCGATCCCTGCCTGGTCCTGCTGGTGATGGGCCACACGCGATACACATACGAACTGATCAAACAGAACAACGAACTGGTCATCAACGTGCCCGGCGAGGAACTGCTCGAACAGACGCACCTTTTGGGCACGGTCAGCGGCCGCCAGGTGGACAAGATGAAGAAGGCGGGACTGACCCTGGCGCCCGCCAAGCTGGTGCAGCCGCCGTGGATCGCCGAATGCGCGGGCCATCTGGAGTGCCAAATCGTCGAGACCTTCACCGTCAAAACGCACGACCTGCTGGTCTGCGAGGTCGTCCACGCCGCGGCGGAGGAGGCCTTCTTCGACGGCGCCTGGATCCCGGAGAGATTTCACACGCTCCACTACATGCAAAAGACCCAATATGGCGTCCTCACCCGCCGGCTCGACGCCGCACCGTAGTCCTCGCCATTGACCCGAACGCCCCGGGCGAGTATAAGGGTCCCGTCGAACAAAAATGAATCTGACCGGGGAAACCCTGATGGCCGATACGAAACGAAACACCTGGATGGCGAAGCTCAAGAGAACGTTCACCTCGATCCTGCCGGTCTCTCCGAAGCGACGAGGCCGGTGCATCAACTGCGGGGCCTGCTGCCGGTTGCCCAACGTGTGCCCCTTCCTCAAGACCAACGGCGACGGCAAAGGCTACTGCGGTATCTACCCGCTGCGGCCGCTGAACTGCCGCAAGTACCCCCGGACCGAATCCGAGCACATCACCAAGGACACCTGCGGCTTCCATTTCGAGTAGCCGGTCGCGGCGGGCACCCTCGCCTCATCCGCCGATTTGATGTTTCTCGGACCCTTTGTATCCTCACCTCACGGCGGATGATGCCGGCCCCCATTTACGTCGTCACGGCCCAGGAGATCCGCGAGCGGGGCTACCCCACGCTCAAGGACGTCATGAAGGATGTCCCGGGCTTCGTCGATCTGTCGGACACGAACGAAAACACCGCCGGCGTGCGGGGAGTCTACGCCAGCACGACCAACACGATCCTGATTTTGGTCGATGGCCACCGGATGAACAGCTTCAGCCTGGGCCGCTACAACACGGACCAGTACTTCGGTCTGGACACCGTCGAACGGATTGAACTCATCCAGGGTCCCGGCTCGGTCCTCTACGGCACCGGCCAGTATTGGGGCGTGGAGACCGGCCTCCAGAAGGACCTCACGGGCATGGTGCGTCTGACGGCCTCCTCGGCGCAGGTCAGCGACCCGATCGCAGGCGAGGATTCGGTCGAGGGATGGACTCGGTTGGATTTCGCGACACTCTGCTTCACCAAGCGGTTCGAGCTTCCCGCCCCCGGGTGATCAATCTGCCGGACGAGGACTGCCAGGTGGGCGGGACTGTCGCGCGGCCGCTGCCGCGGTACGGTCGCGGATTCGAGGTCTCCCTGGGCTATCGATTCAGAGCGAGCGATCCCGCCTCGAACCGGCGTAGACCAGAGAGACCCCGAGATTCACGCGAATGTCTGGATCCGACCCGTGCGGCGACGGACCAAAGGCTTGTTTCTTACAGAGCCTTGCGGCGGCGGAGGTATCCGACCAGACTCAGGCCGAGCCCGCCCAGCACGACGGCGCCGGGAGCCGGAATGGTCGCCAGCCGGAGGTTGTCGATCCCGATGTCGTACCGGCCGTGATCCGAGAAGTTGAGCTGATAGACGTACTCGGGAAGCACGCCCGTTTCGTAGGTCAACCCGCCGACACCGGCGTTCCAGCTGGCCTGGTGCACGATGTGCCCGTGCGCGTCGTAGGCCGTGAACACGAAGTCAGCGCCGGAGGTCGCGTCGAACACGTACCCGTCGAAGGACACGTAGTTGACCGGCTCGGCCAGAAGGATCCGGATGTTGCCGGGATTGAGCAGTTGCGTACGGGTCCAGAGGTACAGGTCGTCGCCGAACCCGTCGCCGCTGTGCACCTCCGAGCCGTTGACGACCACCGGCGAGCCGGCCTGCTGGCTCATGTACAGGCTGACCCCGATGTCGCTTGCCCCGCTGACCAGCCACGCGTCGTCGAAGGTGAACAGAGTGTCACCGGCATGGGCCGTACCGACCGCGAGCGCCGCCACCAATACGATAGAGATTCTCCAAGACATGTTACCCCTCACTCCAACCCTGAAATCACTCTCCTCCTGAGAACACTCCGGCCAAACCGATGGGTCCAACCGTCGACCGGAGCTCGGGCGGCACCATACCGCCCGACAGGTTCTTCTAATCATATCAGAACGCACCGGTTCTGTCAAGATCCATTGCTGCGATTCTCGCATCTCAAGCAAGGCCCCGTGGATCTCGTCCATCTTCCGACCAGCCCGATTCGGCCCCACTTGCCACAGCCATGGGTGTCTTACAATTTTTCGTGAAAGGTTAGGATTTCCCCCCATGGGCCGCCGAGTTTCGATACAATAGAAGGGTTTTCGTTTTATTGGGATACTCTCGCTTATGAGTGACAAGCATCTGGATAAGATCAACAGTCCGGCCGACCTCAAGACGCTCTCGGTCGCCGAGCTGGAACAACTGGCCGGAGAGATCCGCCAGTTCATACTGCATTCGGTCAGCAAGACCGGCGGCCACCTCGCCAGCAACCTGGGCGCCGTCGAGTTGACGCTCGCGCTACACTACGTCTTTGACTTCCGCCGGGACAAACTGTTGTGGGACGTTGGCCATCAGTGCTATACCCACAAGATCATCACCGGACGCAAGGCGGGATTCGAGCGGTTGCGGACCGCCAGCGGAATCAGCGGCTTCCCCAACCCGGGAGAGAGCGAATACGACCAGTTCACCGTCGGACACGCCGGGACGTCCATCGCGACCGCCGTCGGCATGGCTTTGGGGGAGCAGCTCAAGGCGGCCCAAGCTGCGGAGGCTGCCCAGGACGCGGCGGGCGGTCAACCGCCGGCCCAGGAATCCTCGCGTCCGACGCCGGCGATCGTGGCCCTCGTCGGGGACGCCAGCATCGTCAACGGCGTGTCTTTTGAAGGGCTCAACAACCTCGGTCTGGTCAAACGGCAGATGTTGATCGTCCTGAACGACAACAGCATGGCCATCGACGCGACCGTCGGCGCGGTGGCCAAGTACCTGTCCAAGGTCCGCCTGAGCCAGACGTACGAGGGCCTCCGCTCGACCACCAAGAACATCCTCGAACACCTGCCGGGCATCGGACGCAGCGTCGAGGAGACGATCGAGCGAGTCAAGAAGAGCATCCGCATGGCCCTGCCGCAGAGCCAGTTGTTCGAGAGTCTCAACATCCCGTACTTCGGCCCGGTGGACGGTCACGACCTCGAAGGCCTGATCCGTCTGTTTAAAGCCCTCGGCCAGATCAATCATCCGGTCCTGCTGCACGTCTATACGAAGAAGGGAAAGGGCTTCAACCCGGCCGACAAGGGGCCCACCCGGTTCCACTCGACCGGCCCGTTCAAGATCAACGGCGACAACACCGTCGATGACTGCGCCGTCGGGAACCAGTCCCCCGGCTACACCGAAGCCTTCGGGGAGTCGCTGACCGCCCTGGCCGAGCAGGACAACCGAATCGTGGCCATCACCTCGGCGATGTGCGACGGCACCGGCCTCCAGCATTTCCGCAAGCGGTTCCCCGAGCGGTTCTACGACGTGGGGATCGCCGAGAGCGCGGCCGTGGACATCGCCGCCGGCCTGGCCAAGGCCGGCATGAGACCCGTCGTCTGCATCTACTCGACCTTCCTTCAGAGGAGCTTCGACCAAGTCTTCCAGGAAGTGGCGCTGCAGAATCTCCCGGTGGTGTTCTGCGTGGACCGGGCCGGCATGGTCGGCTCCGACGGCGCGACCCACCACGGCCTGATGGACATTGGCTACCTGCGAATGCTGCCCAACATCGTCCTGACGGCTCCTGCCGACGCGGCGGAGATGCGTCAAGCTCTTCAGTTCGCCCTGGCGCATCCCCAATCGGTCGTGATCCGCTACCCCAAAGAACCCGTTCCCCCCGAGCAACTCACGCCGGCAACGTCCGAAAGGGCGTTCGAACTCGGCCGGAGCGTCCTGGTCCGCCGGGGGCCGGGGGCATCGGTTGCCATCGTGTCTTATGGGACGTTGCTGACAGAGGCCTTGAAGGCGGCCGAGCGGCTCAGCATTCTCGGAACCGAGGTCGACGTGATCAACGCCCGGTTCGCCGCGCCGATCGACGAGAACCTGCTGAACTTGTTGGCCGAAGGCAAGCGGCTGATCACGGTCGAAGACCACTCTCTGTCCTGCGGATTCGGCTCGGCCCTGCTGGAGCTGGCCGCGACCCGCGGTTGCGAACTGGGCCGCATCCGAGTGCTGGGAGCACC